>CAZTXH010000361.1:0-2609 GCA_964617415.1 uncultured Rikenellaceae bacterium
GAATTGGTTTCTTCCTTTTTTAAAGGCTGTTGGACCACAAAAAGATGCAACTTTCTTTCCATCCATCCACATATTGATATATCCATCCGCTGTATCAGAAAAATAAACTTGAAAAATGAAATCGTGCCATATTTCCTTTGTAAGATCAGGGAGCTCTATTCTGGATTGCACTCTTTTATCTTTGGTCATGTCACTAATTGTCAAATAATGTTCACCATTCCTGTACCGCTGAGCATATAAGATTAAATTATTGCCATTCAAAACTGATTGTTTTACTTGAGAAATTACTAATCGGTTATCCACAACCGGAAATTCTTTAGGGACAAAAATTGAAAATTTGTACCAAACTTCTTGATTCAAGAAAGGATGTTTTCTTGAATCCAGTTCTGTTCGCTCGGTAAAGTTTCCATCACCTCCGTCTTGCCTTATGAAACCCTCCTTAAGTAAAAGTTTAACACATTGGTTGCCTGATCGATGATATTGATCTGAAAAGGAAACAGCCTCCTTCTCATATCGACCGCTCCCTTTATAACCAGGTCTCCAAAAATCAGCAAGAGAGCCACTTTCAAAATCATCAGTTAACATTATTTTTGTGTCTGCCCTTTTTTTACATCCTGATACAAATGGCATTAAAATTAAAATCGTCCAGACATAAACTTTAAATGATCTTTTATTTTCCATTTCAATCATTCTTTTATAAGCATTGTAAGTGTTCTATTGCATGCGGCACAACGGTTCCGCGGTATGAAATTTATTCTGTGTTTCTTTGGATTCAGTATTGTATTCTCCTAACTGTATGTATAGGCTACAGCAAAAAGAAGTATCAAAACTAAAGTCCTTTTTTCATATCTCTTAAAAACTTTTTTATTCCCTTTTTTCTTCAATTATTTCAATTGTCCTTTTCAAAATAACATCTGTAATATTCTTTTCCTTTGCTGAAACAACAACTTCGATATCAGGTTTTATCCCACCTGCTGTTAATTCTCCATTAGGTCTTATTTGATAATTGGTTGCACATTCAACTCGCAAATGTGAGTTCGGTAAACTGAAATTGTAAGCGTTTCCATCTCCGTTTGCAGGTCCGCCAGTTGCATGTCCGATGATTGTCCCAATTTTATAATCTTTAACCACAGAGACAAACTCAGTTCCTGAAGAATAATTAACCGGTCCTGAAAGAACATAAAGATTCCCCGCAAACCGATAGGGATTTCTTTTTACTTTTTTCTCTTTCATCGCAACTTTTACATTTTCACCAACAGGGGTTTTATAGTATTTACTAAAAGGTGGAATTATCCTTACCAGAGGCTTTAACCACCACGCAAGTATTTCACTTAAGAAAGCATCCTCTTGATGACTCCTCCTCTGTTCGGTAAACGATGCTGTCCTGTATGGCTTAGCATATATATAATTTACAAGTTGTTCTACTTCCAGGGTATTACCGCCAGTGTTATATCTTACGTCGATAATCAGGTCTTTAATCGAATCTTTCTTTATTGTTGAAAATGCATTTTTCAGCTTTTCTTTAAACTCATCCTGCCAAAAATTATTTACTACTAACAGACCAATACTATTTCCTATTTCTTCATAACTGAATTCCTCACTATTTGCATTGTTATTGTATGTCGATTGTCTTGCTTTATTAATTTCATTTTGAGACAAGCCATCGATTTCATACGTTTGATCATTGATCTCTAAAGTATAATTATCTGAGAAATTATATACCAACCAAAGAAGATGAGAAAAATAATTAGGATCTGTTAATCGCTTGTATATTTTAATATAATCAGTACTGCCATGACAATATCGAATAAACTCCTGCATTATTATTTCGCTTTTTATACCATTTATCGCTTGTATTTCATCACCTGGTTTAATATCGTTTAATGAAGTTAAATTACTTGCAACAATAAGTTTATTATCCTGAACATCAATGTCAATAGGAAAAACTTTACCCCCCTTATTATATCTATAATCATTAAAAGCATGCCAAGGAAGTGAAATATATAAATGGTCACCTCCAAGCAAAATAACAACAGGCGCAAGATTTAAATAAAAATCTTTGATTGTTATACTTCCTGTATCGGGCTTGAATTTATATGCAACATTTTGAAAATCGTTTTTATCAATTATCTGATAAGGATTTGGATGAACATCGTCTATTGTTCTTAAAAGAAAGTCAATATCCTCGGAAACCTCATAAGAAGATAGTTTTTCACTGATATTTCTATCAGGGTATTCTCTTTCATGTCGGGCAATAATTGCTTCCACATTTTTTATGGGGGCACATTTGAGAAATAAGGTACATATTATCAAGACAATCGAGCATTTAAAAAAAAGATGTTTCATCTATTTTTGTTTTTAATTATTTGTCAAATTGCTCGTTTTATGACAGCCAACTGTCAGCGGTATGCGATGTTTGGCGGTGGTGCCGAATCAGGGCACGACCAGTACCCAGGCACCATGGCACGACTTTTTGTCGACCGCTGTTTTCTTCTTTTTTATTAAAGGTAGCTGATCTAGAGATTACGGACAACTGCAATATTTGAATGCAAAAGTGGTAGTGTTCCAAAAAGTGTGTCTGGGTAGGATCTTCTTCTCGTAGCTTCGCA
>CAZTXH010000362.1:0-2604 GCA_964617415.1 uncultured Rikenellaceae bacterium
CCGGCAACCAAGTGAATTTAAAAAGATGAATATTGATGAGATTAACTCTGAAATGATATTCACTGCTGCCAAAAAAGGAGATAAACTCGCAATAAAGGCATTTGATGTTACAGGGAGAATTTTAGGATATAAACTTGCTGATGTTGTTTCATTTACAAGTCCTGAGGCTATTTTCCTTTTTGGTGGTCTGGCACTTGCAGGTGATTTTATATTTAAACCGGCAAAGGAAGCAATGGAAGAGTACCTGTTAAGTATCTATAGGAATAAAGTTAAAATACTTCCATCAGAGCTCAATACAAAAAATGCTGCAGTTCTTGGAGCGAGTTCACTTGTATGGTCAGAACTGGAGTCTTAATGCAAAAACAAATAATAACAATAATGGCAAATTTCAGTGAAATCCTTAATCATATTCTTGGAGTTATCTTTATTGTGCTGATCTTCTCTCTAGCATATGCATACCTGAAACCTCACCAGCTTCATAAACGAAGACTCGTATCAACACTGCTTCTTAAAATTAGTTATCTTACCTATTTGCTGGTATTGCTTATAGTAATATATCTGTCTGCACTCGTAAAAGGGGGGCTTGAACAGGTGTTTTTCGGGGTAGAGTTTTTTGCATTCCTCATTGTGCTTTTTGTTCCCACCATAGGCATTTTTGCAAGAAAACTGGGGCATTTCAGCAAGAATAGAGAAAGCTATAACTACTTCTTCAGCATAGTTAATGTCTTATCAATAATCGTGATATTATTGATGTTCTTTATTTAATGGTACCCCGGAATAGTAAAAAAAGAGTCTTTATACCCGGTGTAATTCTTTTCCAATACGTAACTTTGTTATTAATAATTTAAAATCTAACCTGTGATCAAGGAACGTTTAATCGGATATATCGAACAAAGCATCAGGCAAAACTGGTCAATAGAGGCTTTATCGAATTATAAGGAACAAGGACTGACATATAAACAGATTGCCGAACAGATGCTTAAGTTACAGATCTTCTTAAAAGATATGGGGATTGTAGAAGGGGATAAAGTAGCTCTTGTTGGCAGGAATTCGGCAAACTGGTGTATAATATATCTTGCCACAGTGACCCTTGGAGCTGTGGTGGTTCCTATACTTCCGGATTTCAAGCCCGAAGATCTGACGAATTTGATAAATCATTCTGATGCACAGCTGCTTTTTGTTGACGACAAGATCTTTGAGCTACTTGACAATAACAATATGCCCGAAATAAAAAGTGCCGTTTCTATTGATACTTTTAAAATGATTACCGCCACTGATGAAAAGTTAATAGATATATATACATCAGTTGAAGAGAAATATTCGAAAGCTTATCCTGACCTGAAACCTGATGACATAAAATTCTCTGATATCACTAACGATAAGCTGGCAGTAATAAGTTATACAGGAGGGACCACCGGTTTCTCAAAAGGGGTTATGCTAACACATAACAGCCTTGCCGCCAATGTAAGGTTCGCCCAGAATCACATGCCCCTTAAACCGGGGGATCCTCTTGTTTCATTCCTGCCCCTGGCTCATACTTACGGATGTGCCTTTGAATTCCTGTTTCCTTTTACTTACGGATGCCATATCACAATACTTTCCAAAACACCATCACCACAGGTAATAATACAGGCCTTCGGTGAAATAAAACCAAGACTTGTACTTTCAGTTCCCCTGGTTATCGAAAAGATCTTTAAAAAACAACTGCTTCCGGTAATAAACAAACCGGCTATGAAAATACTGCTGGCAATACCAGGCATAAATAAGATGCTGTATAAGAAGATAAGAGATAAACTGACAAACACTTTCGGAGGGAGGTTTCATGAGATCGTTATCGGAGGTGCCGCCTTTAATCCCGAGGCAGAAAAATTTTTCAGGAAGATCGGATTCAGGTTTACTGTTGGTTACGGTATGACAGAATGCGGTCCGTTGATAAGCTATGCTTCCTGGGATACAACCAAACTGGGAGCATCAGGACGGCCTGTTGATACTCTTGAAGTTACAATAGATTCTTCTGATCCCCGGAAAGAGATAGGAGAGATAATATTGCGTGGAGAAAATGTGATGACAGGGTATTATAAAAACGAGAAAGCAACAAGGGATATCATTGATGAAAACGGCTGGATGCATACCGGAGACCTTGGGATAATAGATGAAGAGGGAAATATTTTCATAAAGGGAAGAAGCAAATCAATGCTCCTGGGCCCGTCGGGTAAAAATATCTTCCCAGAAGAGATTGAGGCAGTAATAAACAATATGGACTATATTGCCGAATCGCTGGTTATCTCGGAAGATAATAAACTTGTAGTACTGATATATCCCGACGACGAAGCTGTGAAAAGAGATGCTATATCCGAAGAACATCTTCTGCAGATCCTTGAGGATACCAGGAAAATAGTTAATGAAAGACTCCCTGAATATATGACTGTAAGTAAATTCAGGCTACATCCCGAGGAATTTGCCAAAACACCGAAAAGAAGTATTAAGAGGTTTTTATATACATGACCCCGGGAGTAGTACCCCTTCAGGGGGCAGTCCCGAGTACTCGGGACGGGGGTTGGTTATACAAAGATGTATGAAGTTATACGTGGTAATAGTTGCAGG
>CAZTXH010000363.1:0-280 GCA_964617415.1 uncultured Rikenellaceae bacterium
TCACTCTGGTTCATGGTCTGTGTTTGAGCTCCTGCCTGTACCTGGGATTGTTGCATGGTACCGGCCTGTGTCCGGATCTGTGTCTGTGTTTGATCCTGTGTCTGGGCAGGATCCTGTGCTGTAAGTCCTGCACTGATTAGAAGTGCTATGGCTGTTAAAAAAATTGATCTTTTCATCTTCTTAAATTTTAAATTAATTAATGTTTAGATCAAAAATAAAACCGCCAAGATGAAGATATTATGAAATTGATGGGAAAATAAAAGAAAAAGTTGTGCCTTTT
>CAZTXH010000363.1:290-2578 GCA_964617415.1 uncultured Rikenellaceae bacterium
TCCCGCTTCTGAGTGAACCTTAATGGATATTTTATGAAAATCGGCTATTGTCTTGGCTATTGCCAGGCCAATACCTGTACCGTCACCACTGTATTTATCTCTCATTTTGAATCGTGAGAATAATTTATTTTTCTGTTCCTCAGTCATACCCTTTCCTGTATCGGATATTTTAATAATGAATTGGCCGGGTTTTTTATTACTGCTAATTTTAACTTCTCCTGTTGCCGGTGTATTCTTTACCGCATTGTTTACCACGTTGTAAAACATTGAGAAGACAAGTGACCGGTTTGCCTCTTTATACTCTAAATCATCTTCCATCTCCTTTTTTATCAGAACTCCTGCATCTTCAGCAACAGGTTCAATCTCTCCCGCGATTTCATCTACTACCTCTTTCACTGAGAAGCTGTCTTCACGGAGAAATTGATGACTCTCGATCCTGGCAATCATCAGCAGTGAATTTACTAGACTCTGGAGCCTATGTACTGTTTTTAGCGATTCTTCTATTTTATTCTGGATATCATCCTCAAGATCCTCTCTTAACAAAAGATTTTCAAGTTTGCTTCTTAAAATTGAAACAGGAGTAAGAAGTTCATGAGATATGTTTATAGTGATCTCTTTTTCTTTCTGGAAAAGGAGGTTTATATGATCCATGAGCTCAATCAATGCGCCGTCGAGACGCTTAAAATCTGAAGTTGATGTTTTAACCGGGTCCCGGTTAAAAAGTGAAGGATCGGAAATACGTTTCAACTTTTTCTTGATTTTATCCAGTGGTCTGAGCAGTAATAGGTTATATTGTGTGTCGGTGAGAAAGGTAATTGATATAATGAAGACAAGGAATAACAGCATTACCTTTTTGATAAGCTTTTCGGTGTGGAGAATACTTTCAAGACTCTTGCCAACTTCAAGAAGATAGGTCTGCCCGTCAATCATAAGAGAATAGTATAGTACACGGTAATCGATCTCTTCTCCCTCTATCAGTCTCGGTGTAACCTCGATAAAATTCCAGTCCTCATCGAGATCAACCATTTCTATACTGACAAACTCTTCTTTGAGGATATTATAACTTCCGAAAGCATCAGCAGAATCTGAAGTTATGAATGGTTCTATCCCTATATTGGATATAATAGTAATAACCTGTTCTCTTTTCTGAATGAGCTCATTATCAATATGTCGCAAATTTATCCGCTGAATAATCCATGGCATGAGGATAAGGAACAATGCTGTGAAGATGAGCTTTGAAAGCAGGTTAAACAGGGATAGTCTTGTTTTTAATCTCATTATAAACCGGCTGCTGTTATTGTTCTTCAGTACTAATCCTGTAACCGACACCTCTTACAGTCTCCAGCCATGGAGTAGGGGTGTGATTGTTGAGTTTTTTCCTCAGGTTTTTAATATGGACATCAATAAAATTGCTGTCATACTGATCGTCGAGAATATTACCCCAGATATGTTCATATAGCTGTTGTCGCGTCAAAACCCTGTTTTTATTAAGTACAAGATACTGGAGGAGGTCATATTCTTTTTTGGTAAGATCAACTTCATTCCCGTTGCATAAAACCCTTCTTGCCTGTGCGTTGATCAGGAAATCACCCAGAGTTATATCAGGATTTGTAATTTTGAATTTTCTTCTTGCTACAGCATTTATTCTTGAAAGGAGTTCGGGCAGGGCAAACGGTTTTGCCAGATAGTCATCAGCGCCTAGGTCAAGTCCTTTTACTTTATCCTCGACGGCACCGCGTGCTGTTATGATAATGAATGATACTTCACTGTTATTCTTACGTGCCTCATTGATAAGATTGAGACCATCATAGTCGGGTAAACCAAGATCGAGAAGGACAAAATCATAAAGGTTAACGGCAATCTTCTCTGAAGCGTCTGCCCCTGTATAAGCGAGTTCGCATAGAAAATTTTCAGACTTGAGAAATTCTGCAATTTCTTCAGCCAGGCTTTTTTCATCTTCAACAATCAGAACATTCATATCGCAAAGCTAAAATATTTTGAAATAGATGCTGAGCATTAAGTTGAAACCCTTAAGTGATTGGTATACAGGATCATCGTATATTGGCAGGACATACCCCGGTTCAGCTTCAATTGTAAGACGGTCGGTGTTGAATGATATAGGTAGTCCAAAATCGATTTCAAGGAATCCAAAAGAGGAGAGTAACTCATAGTCGGTTGTGGTCGTCTGTGAGGTTACGGGTGTTGTGGTAGTTGTACCTGATCCTGAACCCATACCGGAACCGGCACCTGATCCCATACCTCCTCCGTAACCATTACCACTGGTATTT
>CAZTXH010000364.1:0-2570 GCA_964617415.1 uncultured Rikenellaceae bacterium
GAGGTATCATATTAAGAACGTTATTTCTGTTATCTCTGTGACTTCTCTGTGAACCTCTGTGTAATAATATTCTTAAAAACTTTCACTGAGAAACACAGAGGAGGCACAGAGTCCACTGAGAAAAAATATAGGCATGAAAGAACTTTTTGATCTTACCGGGAAAGTAGCCCTTATTACAGGAGGTACACATGGTATAGGTTTGGCAATCGGTTTGGTACTGGCAAAAGCAGGAGCAAAAATATGTGTTAATGATATTGTTGATGAAAAGCTTGATAGTTGCAAATCTGAGTTTACCAGGCAAGGACTGAATGTTTATACTCTTAAGTTCGATGTAACTGTCGAAAAAGATGTTGACAGAGGGATATCTGAAATAGAGAAAAATGTTGGCCATATTGATATTCTGGTCAATAATGCAGGAATAATTAAACGAATTCCTATTCTTGAAATGCCACTTTCCGATTACGAAAAAGTTATTGATGTTGATCTTGTGGCTCCACTTATTGTAGCAAAGCGTGTGGCCCCCGGTATGATTGAGAAAAGATATGGTAAGATCATCAATATGTGCTCGATGATGAGTGTTTATGGGAGAAATTCAGTATCTGCCTATGCTGCAGCTAAAGGCGGTCTAAAACTTCTTACTCAAAATATGACATGTGAATGGGCAAAATATAATATTCAGGTTAATGGTATTGGTCCCGGATATATTGAAACTGCACAAACAGCACCTATTCGTGAGGATGCTCACCCATTCAATGATCTGGTACTGACACGTACACCGGCTGCCAGGTGGGGTAAACCGGAAGATGTTGCTTATGCAGCACTCTTTCTTGCATCAAAAGCCGCTGATTTTGTTAATGGGCATATTCTTTATGTTGACGGAGGTATACTGGCTAACTTCGGCTACATAAAGGGTGAAAACGAAATATAGGATTATTTCTCGTCATTTTCCTCAGGCAGTGGTTTGGTATAAAGATCTTCTACATTTATTTTATCAGGATTGTCATTTCCGGGTTCCGGCCGCGAACCAGTTTCTGTTGCTGTACCTTCTTCCTCCTTTGCACGACCATTGAAGTAAAGAATAGTCCCGAATATGGGTAATAGAGGGAAGACAATAGCATTTGCCAGGGCACCGAGTGTTATATAAAGAGGATTGGTAGTGAAGTTAGTAAGACTTGATGCTTCTGCAGGGCTTGAAAGTACTTTGAAAAAACTACCTGAGAATGGGATCATTATAATCATTGAAAGAATCAAAGAGACTACAATCAGGATCAAGATAAAGACAGCTGTCCATCCTATATTTGACCAGAATCCTTTGTGTGCCAGTTTAAAGGAACGGCTTATTGCATTACCTATATTTGGTCCCTCTACCATAAGTACAGGTAAAAAGAACAGGTATAATGTAATCATGTAGAGAGCAACAAAAAATATCCCGATAATCAATGCGAAGAGTCCTAACATCAAAGCAAAGGATCCGAAAAACGAGAAAAGTATTATAATAATCAGATAGGGTATGAAATATTTTAGTGCTTTATATGATGATACAATAATTGTCTCGCTACTGTAGACAGGATTATAAATAATATAATAATTCAGGATTGCAGTAAAAAGAAGATTTAATAATGAGACGATAATTATCGGCCAGATAAAATCCTTTATCTTATTAAGCATCTCAACAGGATCTGTCATATATGTCAGTTCGCTGATATCAATGGTAGCGGAGATAAGTTGCATAATTAGCGACATAACAAGAGAAGTTATGAAGAGAATAACGAATCTTGTCCTGTAAAAATCCCATAATGAACTCATTGCACTGTCGAGGTTGTGCCTGCGGTATAACGGATGTCCTTTGAAATTTTCCATGATCTTCTTTTTATAATTATTTCAAAACTAAAAATTTATCTTAACATCTGCAATCCGTCTCCGAAATCACAAACTCGCAATCCGCAATCCGAAATCCCTTCATTTTCCTTTTCTCCAATGCCTTATTAAACTGCTTATGGGTACTCCATCACCGGTCTTCTTTGCCGGAAAAATACCCTCATTCACCATTTTTATATCTTCTATTGTATAGAATGCTTTAGGATTAACTTTATTTATTATTTCAAGAACCTCATCCAGTTCATGTCTCTCTACAATAGTATAAATAAGGTGTATTCTTTCCTTAGCTCCATGTGCTTCAACGCTGGTGGCTCCAAAACCATGGTTGTTAAGAATATTTACCAGGTCAGGTTCATTAAAGTGACTGAAGACTCTTATCATCTGAATGCCGAGTGCAAGCTTTTCTTCTATTATCATACCTACAAAATTACCAGATGCAAAACCTGCTGCATAAGCAAAGTAATTAATATAGTTATCAAGGTTCTGCATTATCTTACTTATCGCTATGATCCAGACTAACACTTCAAAGAATCCAAGAATAGGTGCAATGTTTTTTCTTCCTTTCGAGACAAATATTATTCGCATAGTCCCTATTGAAACATCACATATACGGGCAAGGAATATCAAAAATGGCAGTATGCCATAGCTGAAAATGTTTGAGTCAAAGAATGAGGTTTCCATGGTTATAAGTG
>CAZTXH010000365.1:0-2555 GCA_964617415.1 uncultured Rikenellaceae bacterium
TAATATAGAACAATCAAGAGTTTACGGAGCAGAAGTTGAAGTAATGCTTACAGGAAACATAGGGAGGGTAAGCACTACATTAACAGGTGGTTATACATATATTTATCCGGTTGAATTCAGTAAATATACCAATAAAAATACTGGTAAATACCTTAAATACAGGAGAATGCATTCCGGAAAATTATCTCTTAATACTTCATGGAAGAAATTTGATGCAGGCCTGAACCTTTATGTGAAATCAAAGATCCTGAGGATAAATGAATTTTTCTTAGTGGAGGAAACAGGAGAAGCTATTTTACCCGGTTTCCCTGGTTATTGGGAAAACAATAATACAGGGTATTTTGTACTTGACTGCAAACTGGGATACAGGTTAAATAAAAAATATACTCTTTCATTTACTGTTAAGAACATTACAAATACGGAATATATGGGCCGGCCGGGTGATATACAACCGCAGAGAAGTTATAGCTTAAGATTTACGGGTAACCTGTAAATTCATATACTCACCCCCACTCCCGATACATCGGGACCCCTCTCTGCTTGCCTCTTCTTTCAAATGTACTCACCCCCCCAGCCCCCCTCTCTGCTAAAGCAAAGAGGGGGGAGTTTATCTCTGTATGTGATTGATTATTAATCTGTTTGATTGATAAATCCTAGTATTTTATTTAGGACTTCTTTCATGTTTGCCAGTTCTTCATTTTTTATTCTTAGAACTCTAATACCCAACTCCATTAACTCTGAATCCTTATATTTATCATATTCTTCTGTGTATTCATGGACAGGGCCATCAAGCTCAATTACTGCTTTCTTCTCAAAGCAATAGAAATCAGCAATGAAATAATTATATCTGTTCAGATTACCTTTATATAATATCACATGTTGTCTTAGAAATTTGAACCCAGATAACTTTCTCCCTCTTAGTCCGTCCCATAACATTTTCTCAGACTCAGTCATATTCAACCTGAGTTCTCTTGCATGCTTTCTGATCTTTTTTAAATCAAATTTTTTATACTTAGACATATTTATAGAATCCACATTGTAAATATACAAAATCTCATCAATAACGGAAACCCTCCCCTCTTTGCTTTAGCAGAGAGGGGAAACCGGCAGCTTGCTGCCGGAGGGGTGAGTATATTAATATAATTTCGTAATTTCACATTTGATATTTCCTACTCCTGACCATCATAATATTAAATAGGTATGAAAACGACCCTCTCCAAATCATCAGTTCTCGTATTTGTTCTAATGCTTGGTGTTACATCCTGCAAAAAGAATGTTGTCAACGAAGTGAAAATCAATAATTTTACCTCACTGTCAGCTGAATTCGAATCTCCATCTGCAGAGTATACAACAGGGCCCTTTTTTGTATGGAACTATAAAATAACAAAGGAGGAAATAGACAATTACCTCAACGATTTCAAAAACTCCGGTTCCAGACAGGTATTTGTTCATCCTCGTCCCGGATTGATAACTGAATACCTTTCAGATGAATGGTTCGATCTGTTCAAATATACCGTTGAAAAAGGGAAAGAGATGGGGATGCTGGTCTGGATATATGATGAGAATTCCTACCCGAGCGGTTTTGCAGGAGGACATGTTCCTGATCAAATGCCTGAATCATATAACCAGGGACAAGGATTAGTGATGCTAAATTGTGATATATTACCTGATACAGTAGATAAATTTTATCTCTGCCTGAAGGAGGAAAATGGAGAATATCGGAATATTACATCAACTCTTGATGATGAAATAGGGAGTGAAGGTAATTATTTCCTTTTCTTAAAAACATACCACAGCAAGAGTGGCTGGTATGGAGACTATTCATATGTTGATCTTCTTTATCCCGGTGTTACTGAGAAATTTCTGGAGATAACCATGGAGGGATATGAAAAATTTACCCGTGATGATTTCGGAAAAACAATCCCTGGCATATTTACGGATGAGCCGCATATTAATTCACCTGGCGGAATAAGATGGACACCAGGGTTATTTGATGCATTCCTTGAACAATGGGACTACGACCTGAGATTACATCTTCCCTCTCTTTATGAGGAGGTCGGCGACTGGAGAAAGATCAGGCATAACTACATACAGACCCTGCTTCAGCTTTTTATCGACCATTGGAGTAAACCGTATTATAATTATTGTGAGAAGAAAGGACTCAAATTCACCGGTCACTACTGGGAGCATGAATGGCCGAATATGCGCCATGGTGGCGACAATATGGCAATGTATGCATGGCACCAGGTACCTGCAATTGATATGTTGTTCAACCAGTGGAACGACTCAACAGTAAATGCACAATTCGGAAATGTAAGATCTGTTAAGGAACTGGCAAGTGCTGCCAATCAAACCGGTAGACAAAGAAGACTTAGCGAAACATATGGCGGAGGAGGCTGGGAAGATACATTTACAGATTTTAAACGTCTTGGCGACTGGGAATATGCTCTCGGTGTAAACCTTATGAACCAGCATCTCTCACATATTACACTTGCGGGTGCAAGAAAATATGACTATCCACAGACCTTTACCTACCATGAACCCTGGTGGGAACA
>CAZTXH010000366.1:0-2554 GCA_964617415.1 uncultured Rikenellaceae bacterium
ACGGTATACTGTTATGTCTTTTCTCTCGGGGTGACGTGTTATTCCATTACTATCATAAATAAGTATACCTCCGGGCTTTATAGAGTCCTCAAATTTATCCAGAGACTGTTGGTTTAGTATTATTGCAGTATCAAAGTGTCTTATAATTGGTGAGCTTATTCTTTCGGTGCTGAGTATCACTATCACATTTGCCGTGCCTCCACGCATTTCAGGTCCGTATGAGGGCATCCAGCTTACTTCCATGTCTTGCATAACTCCGGAATATGCCATTATCTTGCCCATCGAAAGGACACCCTGACCACCGAATCCTGCTATAATTATTTCTTCAGTCATAATTTTAAAATTTCAAAGTACATCTATGCTGGTTGATCTTCAGGAGTTTTCATGTCACCGAGAGGATAATACGGGAGCATATTTTCTTCAAGCCAGTTATTTGCATCAACTGGTGTCATTTTCCAGTTTGAAGGGCAGTTTGAGACTATCTCCACGAAGCATGTCCCCCTTTTCAGTTTTTGATACTGAACGGCTTTTCTTATTGCTTTTTTTGTCTTTTTCACATTGGCAGGTTTATGAACACTTTGCCTGGTAACATAATAAGTTCCCGGCAAATTTGCTATTATATCTGTCATTTTCAACGGATTACCCATCACAGAAGTATCTCTCCCATACGGTGATGTTGAAGACTTCATTCCGGGGAGTGTTGTAGGTGCCATCTGTCCTCCAGTCATCCCGTATATCCCGTTATTTATAAAGACAATAAGTATGTTCTCTCCCCTGTTACATGCATGAATAGTCTCTGCAGTACCTATCGCTGCGAGATCGCCGTCGCCCTGGTAAGTAAAAACAAATTTATCAGGCATCAATCGTTTAATCCCTGTAGCCACCGCCGGGGCTCGTCCATGAGCTGCCTCCTGCCAGTCTATGTCCATAAAGTTATAGAGTAATACTGAACAACCCACAGGGCAAATACCTATAGATTCTGACTGTAGTCCCTCCTCATCGATTACTTCAGCAATGATCCGATGGGATGTCCCATGTCCGCAGCCGGGACAATACGAAAGAACATTTTCGGTCATTAATTTTGTCTTCTTATAAACCAGATTCCCCGGCTTTATAATTTCCTTAATTCCTGTAGACTGAGCCATATCTTAACCTCCTGTAATTTTTGATTTCAGATTTTCTACAACTTCATCGGGTGCGGGAATAATACCTCCCATTCTACCGAAATGATATACGGGTACTTTCCCGCTAACAGAGAGAAGAACATCTTCAACCATCTGTCCTGCACTCATTTCGACTGAAAGCATTATTTTCACCTTATCAGCCAGTTCATTTATCTTTTTTGAAGGAAACGGAAAAAGTGTTATTGGCCTTAACAATCCTGCTTTTATCCCCTGTTCCCGTGCAAGCTGCACTGATTTCTGACAGACACGTGCACTTGTACCATAGGCAACAAAAAGATATTCAGCATCCTCACACTGGAATTCTTCAAAGCGAACCTCTTTTTCCCTTATTTCATTATATTTTTCAATCAGTTTCCGGTTAAATATTTCCTGTGCATGGGGGTCAAGGTCGAGTGATGTAATAATATTTCTTTCTCTTGTTGGCGGTTTTCCTGTTGTGGCCCACCCGGGAACTGTTTTAGCTCTTTCTTTCTGAGGACTAAGCCACACTTTTTCCATCATTTGACCTATGGCACCATCGGAGAGTATCATTGCCGGATTCCTGTATTTAAATGCGAGTTCAAATCCCAGATTGACAAAGTCGGCCATCTCCTGCACAGATGCCGGTGCCAATACTATAAGGTGATAATCACCGTGTCCCCCACCCTTGGTTGCCTGGAAATAATCCGATTGTGCCGGTTGTATCGTTCCAAGTCCGGGACCACCTCTCACAACATTAACAATAAGACAGGGCAGCTCAGCGCCTGCGATATATGATATACCCTCCTGTTTAAGGCTTATGCCCGGAGAGGAGGATGTTGTCATGACTTTTTTACCACAACCTGCACCTCCATATACCATATTTATTGCGGCCAGTTCGCTCTCGGCCTGGAGTACCACCATACCTGTCCTCTCGAATGGTTTGGCTGCCATGAGATATTCCAGTATTTCACTCTGTGGTGTTATGGGGTAACTGAAATAAGCATCGGCTCCTGCACGGATTGCAGCCTCAGCAATAGCTTCATTGCCTTTCATCAATCTTAATTCCTTTTCCATAACCACACTATATTTTTGTTTTATACACTGTTATTACACCATCGGGACAAACCATGGCACAATTGGCACAGCCGATACACAGATCGGGATTTGCTGGATAGGCATAAAAATACCCTTTATGATTAACTTCTTTCGCCATGGCAATGGTACCTGTAGGACATGATACCATACAAATTTCACATCCCTTGCATCTTTCTATATCTACTACAATACTTCCTCTTATTTTTGCCATATATGTATTTTATTTTATACTACTGTATGATCTTCATAAAATTTCTTCAGGCGTATTTCCAGATCACCGAATTGTTCTCTTGGGATTAATGAAACACATGCTC
>CAZTXH010000367.1:0-2548 GCA_964617415.1 uncultured Rikenellaceae bacterium
TCACGATACCGTTCGATATCCTTAACTCTCAGGTAGTCTAAAAGCCTTCTCCTCTTCCCAACAAGTTTGATGAGTGCCTGCTGGGTACTGAAATCTTTTTTGTTCTTCTTAAGATGTTCAGTAAGATGATTGATCCTGTACGAGAATAAGGCTATCTGCCCTTCTGCCGTCCCCGTATCAATCTCTGACGTTCCAAAGCTTTTGAAAAACTCCTGTTTTTTCTCAGTGGTCAAATACATGTCTCTAACTAAAATGTTGTTAATCCAAATATAAATTGAGTCTCCAATTTTGGAACGCAAAAATAAGGCTTTTTTATGTAAATTATCAAACAATTGGAATATTTTTTTAATTTATTCTTATTTATTCTGTTTCACTCTGAGGTTGTTATAACAATCAAATAATAATTGTCCCCTTATAAAAAAGACGCAAATAGAATGCCATTCGTTGCGTACTATCACATAAAAATTCGTCTGTTTATCAAACATATTCGACAATTCGTCAAAAAGGTAAAATCCCCAGTCATCAGCTGGTTGGCTGATGACTGGCCCCCTAATGGGGGCCTGAAACCCAAATTATCATATAATTACTTAAAGGTTTTAGCCCCCCTTCAGGGGGATTGGGGGGTTGGGTGGTTGGAGGGTCATGGTTCCAGAATTAATTCATCAGGATTTTTCAGTGTTTTACCAAGACTTATCACCTTTACACCTATCCTGCAATCAAGACATCTTCTTTTTCTACAGTAATTATTTCTGAGGTGAATAAGGGCCTGGGTATAAAAGGCTGATTCTGCCGTTATTCCGACCGATTGCCATTCATCGATTATCGTGTTTTGCTCGGGGTTGGTCTCCTCGAGAAAAGTAACTGCCTTTTCACAAATCTCATTCGAATCCCTGTACTTGCCAATAGCAAATAGACTTGGAACTACTGCATTAATAATGAGTATATTTGCAGCCTGTGAACCGGTAATTTTGGGATAAGACCTGCTGATCTTACCGAAGACGAAATGATTATTCCAGTAATCAGAAGCATTTACTTCAAACAAATCTTTAATTTCTTTTATGTCGTTGGCTTCCAGCACTCTGGAAAACAGCCCTCCGGCAACTGTTAACATTTTTGCCAGCTGTGCAATACGTACAGTAGGAAAATTTGCCGGGCGTAACCTGGAAAACTTCCATATCCAGCCATCTATTAGCTGCAAAGAATATTTTGAAGATAATACCTTATATTCTCTGATAAGATCAACATAATATGTATCCTTTATTGCATCTTTGAATAGGCCCTCTTCAAGCATACCAGCAGTACCAAAAAGCAATGCTTCAACCTGAAACCGGTTATCAGCATGCTTACGTATAATCTTGAATGGCAACGCCGCTGCAAGCATTTCAAATGGTTCGCTATTTACCCTGAACCCGAAATAACGTGTAAGCATTCTGTAAAATGTTTCATCCCAGTCATTCCCGGTTTCCGAAAAAATCTTCATTATTTGTTTCGACTTTTCCTGTAACCGTTCAATCACCAGTATGCTTAGCCAGTGACGTATATAGAAACTGTCAATTGTGGATAAATCTGACTGACAAGCTACAACAAACGGATTATTCACAAGAGAAGCATATTTGTCATATAGCAAAGGACTAAATACCAGTTCAACAGTAAGAATCTCTTCACCCTTCGTATTATATACTATCTTATCATTCTCCGCAACTACATGGAGAATGATGTTATCAAAGGCAGGATCCAGATTATGACCATGAGTGTTAAAATGAGACGAACGAATATGAATTTCAACATTACCTGCCCATTCTGTTTCACCTATACGTAACCTGGCATTAAAAAAATCAGGACCAGAATCACGATTATATCCACCGGGATCTATAACAACAATATTATTGCCCTCATTATCAATAAGTTTATCGGAGTCATAAAGACTGTATTTCCAGATGTAGTGGAGGAATTCTTCTTTCATAGCAGCACGAGTTAAATTAAACAGCGAGAGAATAAAGATATGAAAATTTATCTTATTACGGATGGGATTAATTATAAAAGGTTTCTTTCCGTCAGGGCCTCTTCCATTTCCAACTGCAATTCCTTTGCCTTTTCTCCTGCTGCTTTATAAAAGTATTCCGTATTATCGGCAAAAATTATACCTCTGGAAGAGTTCACCAGAAGGCCACATTTATCGTTAAGCCCATATTTTGAAACATCAGCAAGACTTCCTCCCTGGGCACCAACACCAGGAATCAGAAGAAAATGATCCGGAATGATTTTCCTTATTTCGCTTATCATTTCCGCATGGGTGGCTCCCACCACAAACATCAAATTATCCGTTGTTCCCCATTTCTTTGATAAGGAAAGAACCCGCTCGAAAAGCTTAATGCCTTCATCATCATGGTATTGGAAATCATCTGCTCCTTTGTTTGATGTCAAGGCAAGCAATACTGCCCATTTATCGTCATAAGTAAGAAATGGTGTAATTGAATCTTCCCCCATATATGGAGCAACGGTTACTGCTTCAAAAGGCATATTCTTCAGGAAAGCATGTGCATACATC
>CAZTXH010000368.1:0-1503 GCA_964617415.1 uncultured Rikenellaceae bacterium
TTAAAAATCTTCATCAGATGTATTACTCGTGGACCAAGTCCTACAATCCCCAATTTCATAATGTTTTTACTGCTTATCTTTTATCCCTTCTTCAGTTTCGCTATAGGGCGCTGGTTAATCTGTTTATCTTTTCTTCAATTCACTTACGGCCATCCTGACAGACTCAATAATATAATCCATTTGCTCCTCTGTAAGCCTTGGATGAATCGGCAGATTGACTATGTTATTAAAAAAGACTTTTTCGGTAATCGGACATAACCCTTCTTTATATCCTCTTTCCTTATAGATACTGAACAGGTAATTGGGTTTATAGTGCATTATTGGTTGTATGCCATATTTATAATAAATCTTTTTGATAAAGGCATCCTTATCGGCTCCTACAACTTCAGGGTAATATTTCAATGTGTACAGATAGTATATATGTTTGCAGTCCGGGTTTTCATAGGGAATGCTTATACCTTCCACATCCTTCAGGCCTTTATTTAAATACCTGCCTATCTCAATCCTCCTCCTGTTAAGAACACTGTCAAGTTTTTTTAGTTGAGCCCTTCCAAAAGCCGCGGATACTTCGTTCATCCTGTAGTTGTTGCCTATTATGCCATCTATCGTAACAACATCATAATGATATGGAAGCCAGTAATCCTTTTGTTCTTCATAACTTTTTACTCCCATGCATCTCAAAAGAGGTATCTTTTTCGCATATTCTTTATTGCCGGTAGTAACCATTCCCCCCTCGCCGCATGTTGTCATATTCTTCAGTGAATGAAAACTGAAAGTAGCAATATCAGCAATTGAACCCGCTTTTCTGCCTTTATATTCAGCTCCGGGACAGTGGGCGGCATCTGCTACCACAACAAGATTATGTCTGCGTGCGATTTGCATAATAGAATCCATATCAGCTATTTGTCCGCCATAGTAGATCACATATATGGCTTTGGTTTTCCCTGTAATCTTTTCCTCTATGTATTTGGGGTCAAGATTCATTGTATCAGGATCAACTTCGGAAAAAACAGGCACCGCACCTGCCCGCAGCAATGGCAGGGTTGTTGCAATGAAAGTAACAGGAGTGGTAATGACCTCATCTCCAGGCTTGAAGCCTATTGCATCCGTTGCCACTGCAAGAGCGGTTGTACCGCTTGATACTGCAAAAGCATACTTGCTGCCGCAGTAGGCCGCGAACTCGTTTTCAAATTCAGTGACCTGTGGCCCCATTGTTAAAGAATCACCTTGAAATGCTTGTGCCATCATATAAAATTCATCATGATTGTATAAACTCCCCTGAAATTCATAAGCAATCTTTTTTTCGACGCCGTCCTTCGTGCTGTAACTTCCCGTGTAACCCCCTCCGCTTTCGACAGCTGTATCCTGCACGTTACTATTACCTCCGGCCATATAGAAACCTCCTTTGATTTATTTCAAGATACATCAGCTTTTTATGCTTACCTTTCTCAATTCCTCGATTCCGTTTTGCAGCTTTAAAATCGCTCCAAATATATCATCCAT
>CAZTXH010000368.1:1513-2544 GCA_964617415.1 uncultured Rikenellaceae bacterium
CCTAAGAGCATTCTCTGTTCGAGCCACACCGCTTCCTTTGAACACGCTTTTTCAGAAACGGGATTTAATGATTCAAATGCACTGTAATCGATATCTTTTCCGTAGTACTCGCAGTTAATAGGACAACCTTTTGGGAAAAACTCTTTATTCAAGAACATGGGATTTTTATATAAGGGATAAGGATAGCCTTTAAATATAATTATACCTTCTGCAATTAATGCATCTGTAAAGAGATCCCTCTCTATTCCCCATACATTCGGATTAAATTTGAATATGTACATATAATATCCATGCCTTGTAGTTCTGTCGTCAACCTTCAAAAGCTCTATCCCCTCTATGCCTTTTAATTTATCGTTTAGATAAGCTGCATTCCTCATTCTTCTTGAAACTTGCTCATCAAGTCTGGATAACTGCGCGCGCAGTATTGCTCCCTGGAATTCGGTTATCCTGTAGTTCCATCCCAGCCTGTAAAATTCATACCAGGGCCTCTTCACTTCTCTGCCGGCCCATGTTAATGAATCACACAACTTTGCAATATCCACATTGTTTGTGAGTATTATCCCGCCTTCTCCCGAAGTCATCGTTTTGGATGACTGAAAACTGAAAATCCCCGCGTCCCCTATTGCTCCGACTTTTCTCCCCTTCCATTCCGCGCCGTGTGCATGCGCGGCATCTTCTATTACATACAGGTTGTTTTTTTTCGCTATATTTAAAATTCTGTCCATATCCGCCGGTTGACCTGCAAAATGCACGGGAATAATGGCCTTAGTCCTGTCGGTAATTGCTTCTTCGATTCTTTCAGGGTCAATATTGTATGTGCAAGGATCAATATCCACAAATATGGGAACCGCGTTTATTTGAAGTACACTGGTAGCTGTTCCTACATATGTATAGGACGGTACTATAACTTCGTCTCCCGGTCCAATACCGAATGACCTTAACACTATTTCAAGTGCTGCGGTACCGTTTGCACATGCCAGTCCGTATTTGGCATCGTGGTACCTTGCAAATTCCTCCTGGAACAATACAGT
>CAZTXH010000369.1:0-2524 GCA_964617415.1 uncultured Rikenellaceae bacterium
GTTCAGGGATAAGTTTCCTTTTGTTCACACTGATTTACTTGATAGTCGACGTTATGAATAAAAAAGCCTGGTCTAAATTCCTGAAACCTGCCGGAGAAAATTCTCTTACAACCTATCTGGCTCCTGATATCCTGTATCATCTGATCTGGATGACAGGAATTCCTCTCCTGGTATACAAACAATCATCTGAACCTCTTGTTGTTATTGCGGGCTCCCTGTTATGGGCTCTTTTGATGGTCGGTCTTACAGCCGTGCTGGCAAGATTCAATATAAAACTAAGGATCTGATTAGGTTAATGTGTCAGTCGTTTTATGAATTCTTCAAATTTGGGTACAGAAAATGTTACCATGCCTCGCTCCGGACTGTATGCCACTCCTTTTTTAATTACTTCGTCACGTAACGGAGCAGCTTGTTGCACAGACATATTCATCTTTTGTGCTACTTCTGTGGAAGTTAAAGGTAAATGACCAACTTCTGCCATCGCCCTCACATACTCCTTCTGGCGTTCTGTCAGTCTGTCGTATCTGATCCGGAAGAATCCGGAGTCAAGTGATAATATAGCTGTATCTGTAGCCCTTTTTACATCTTCGAGAGTTACAGGAGATGCTTTAGCGATATCCCAAGCATATGAACCCCATAATTGAATAAAATACGGATAACCTTCTGTTTCTTCAATAATTTTTTGTAATGCCATAGGTTCGAATTCTACTTTCTCTTCACGGGCAGGTTTTTCAAGTGCCTTGCGGGCGCTTTTGTCATCCAGCCTGTCAATAACAATGTAATTAAACAATCTTTCCGCATATGATTTTGCTTCTCCAGCCAATTTCGCTAATTGTGGTAAACCTGCTCCAAAAAATAAAAGAGGAACTTCCTTCTGAGAAATCCTGTGCAATGCTAAGATCAATGCTTCTAAATCCCTCTCAACAAGATATTGTACTTCGTCTATAAGGATTACTACAACTGTTCTCCTTGTCTTTGCAGCTTCTCCAATAGCAAACAATAAATCACCTAGGTCCATAGATAAATCTCCGGTCAATCTGGTAGGATTCATTCCAAATTCAATCTCACCAACTCTTACTTTAAATAAACTGGCAAATTCTGATAATAAAATAAATCCTTTTTTCAGATCATTACCTGCCTTCTTTGCCCTATTAAGTTTTAAAAGCAAACGGTATAATTGTGAAGTTATCATCTCAGGCAAAGTCTGTGAAGATGTTGCTTCTATAATTGCAGTCTGCCCCCCTGATTCTTCTGCAATCTGGTTGATCTTGTTTAGCAAAACCGTTTTCCCTACACCTCTTAATCCTAGTAAAATCTGACTTCTTGAAGTTTTTAGATTTAAAGTTCTCAGTATCGCATTTTCAGCCTGCTTAAGAACATCTTCCCGGCCTGCTAAGTCTGGCGGAGGGGTTCCTGCACCCGGAGTATATGGATTATTTACCGGATTCATATTTCTTTATTGTATATTGAAGTTAGTGTTGTTTGGTGCAAATATACTAACATTTATATATAAAAGTATATGTTAGTTATTATTGTTAGTTAATAGCCACCTAACATTGCCGGATTTAATCCCGACTCATCGAGAAGGGAAAGGCATCTTCTGAAGTACCACGGATCTTTTCGGGTTCAGGGCCCATACTGAAGATAAGCTTACCTCCTTTCTGAAGCTCACTGTGCAAAATATAATTCCTGTTAAGCTTTTTACCATTTAAACTGATATCCTGAATATAGACATTATCCTGACTATTATCTATCGCTTCGATAACCAACTCCTCCCCGTTCTCGAAGCTAAGAGTCGCCTTATTAAATAAAGGTGCACCAAAAACATACTGATCAGTTCCGGGTGTTACCGGATAAAACCCGAGGGCTGACATTACATACCAGGCCGATGTCTGACCGTTGTCTTCATCACCACAATAACCGTCAGGTGTATAATTATATAGCTTATCGAGAACCTGCCGTACCCAATATTGAGTTTTCCAGGGTTCCCCTGCATAATTATAGAGGTATATCATATGCTGGATCGGCTGATTACCATGAGCATAGTTACCCATATTCATCACCTGCATTTCACGTATTTCATGTATAACCATCCCATAATAAGAATAATCGAAAATGGGTGGAACCTCAAAAATCGAATCAAGTTTTGCAATAAATCCTTCCCTGCCACCCATCAGTTCTATCAAACCTTCTATATCCTGAAATACACTCCATGTATAGTGCCAGCTGTTACCTTCGGTGAAAGCATCTCCCCATTTATAAGGGCTGAAAGGTAATTGAAAAGTACCATCTTCATTTCTGCCTCTCATCAGTTTACGTTCCGGGTCAAATACGTTTTTATAATTCATTGCCCTGTTTCTGAAAAGTCCAATCTCCTCTGCAGGCCTTTCCAGCAATTCTGCAAGTTGAGAAATGCAGAAATCAGCATATGCATACTCAAGTGTACGGGCAGCACTTTCGTTAATACCAACATCATAAGGTACATAGCCGAGTTTATTATAATAATCTGCTCCAAGCCTGCCGA
>CAZTXH010000370.1:0-2522 GCA_964617415.1 uncultured Rikenellaceae bacterium
ATATCAGACAGCCCGTCAGGAAAATAACACAGAAGAGATAAACAGGGTTGAGAAGGAAGCAGAAGCAATACAGGCTGAAATGATACAACTTCAAAAAAATTTTGTTAATAATAATCCTTCATCATATGTGTCACCGGCAATATTAAGGAGTCTCAGTTATGAGATGGATGCCAGTGAGATTGAGGAAGCTATCAATGCCATGGATATAGATATTGCTCAATCTCCTGTGACACGCGATCTTATGGAAAGAGTACAGGTTATGAAAGCTGTTTCGATCGGGCAGGAAGCTCCTGATTTTACTATGAATGATGTTGATGGAAACCCTGTTGCTCTCTCATCAAAAATTGGAGCCAAACTTCTTCTTATTGATTTCTGGGCTGCATGGTGTAATCCATGCCGGCAGGAAAATCCGAATCTGGTAAAAGTATATAAAGATTTTAATAAAAAAGGATTTGATGTTTTTAGTGTCTCCCTCGACAGAAATAAAGAGGATTGGGTTAAGGCAATAGCTGATGACAGGCTCACCTGGACACATGTATCTGATCTTCAGTACTGGAATAGTTCTGCAGCAAGATTATATGCGGTGAACGCAATTCCTGCAAACTTCCTTCTCGATGAAAATGGAATAATTATTGCCAGAAACCTGAGAGGCACAGATCTGTATAATAAAGTAAACGAAGTTCTGGGTAACTGAACGCTATACGCTGTATACCGTACTTTATTTATTCTTCTTTATTCAGTTCCTCAAGGATAAACCCGGTACCCCTGACGGTACGGATATCAATGTTTTTATCTTCAGAGATATATTTTCGAAGACGGCTGATAAAAACATCCATGCTCCTTCCCAGGAAATAATCATCTTCGCCCCATATCTCAGTGAGGATATCCTCTCTTGCAAGAATTTTATTTTTGTTTATAATAAAAAATTTAAGAAGCTGTGCCTCCTTCAGAGTGAGTTTCTCCTTTGAATTACCACATAGAAGTTCAAGGGTATTGTATTTAAGAGTTGTATTGGAGATCTTAAATTCATCATTGGTGGATGAATAGGCCCTTTTGAGGATATTATTGATCTTAAGCATAAGAACCTCAGGATCAAAAGGTTTGGTTATGTAATCATCGGCTCCGATCTTAAGTCCCCGTACAATATCTTCTTTGAGACTTTTTGCTGTAAGAAATATCACCGGTAATTCAGGTGATTCTTTTTTCATCTTTTCTCCAAGAGTAAATCCATCCATTTCAGGCATCATCACATCAAGCACACAAATGTCCGGTTTTTCCTTTTGAAACAATTCCCATGCTTCATTACCGTCGCGTGCTAATATAACATCGAATCCATTAATAGTCACATACTGCGATAAGATATTACCAAAATCCCTGTCATCTTCTGCTAATAATACTTTCATAATTGCATGAAATAATTTAATAAGGTATCATTACTGTAAATATACTACCTTTTCCCGGTTTACTGCTTACTGTAACATTTCCTCCATGAGCTGTTGCAATTTTCTTTACATAATAAAGCCCCAATCCTAATCCTTTATATTTATGTATATTACCTGAAGTAGCACGGTAAAACTTGTCAAATACATGTTTCTGGTCACTTCGGCTTATACCAATACCATTATCAGCAATCTTTATTGAGATGTTATTATTCTCAACCCTCCCTTCAATATTTATTAATGGTTCCTTGTCACAATATTTGATAGCATTGGAAAGAAGGTTATTGATAAGAGTAGTGAAATAAACAAGGTCGATATCTGCTTTTACTCCGTTAAAGGTATATTTTTCTTTGAGTGAGCCACAATCTCCACAACCTGTCCGGAAACTGGTTACAATGTCATTCATAATCTCTTCAATATCTACCTTTTTCTTGTCGAGTTGAAACTCAGTTCTTTCCCACATGCTTATTTCCAGCATCATATTAATAAGCTGATTAAGATGGATACTCTGTTTCCCGATCAGCTTTGCAGTATCGAGTATTTTTGATTCATCTTGCCTTATCCGTTCCATCTCAAGTGTCTTGCCTGCTACTGAGATTGTTGCCAGGGGAGTTTTCAACTCATGCGTCATATTATTAATGAAATCTGTTTTCAGGTCAGATAATCTCTTCTCTTCCATAAGGTTACGGTACGTATAAAGAAAGATCATTACTACAATAAGGATACTGAAGATACTCAATCCAAGTGATGCGGAAAGCTCCCTCAGGATCATGCCCCTCTTAAAAGTAAAATCGATAAAATAGTCAAAATTTACATTGTAATTATTCCCGACAAGCCATGGCCGGGTTACAAGGATGGTGGATGTTGATCCTTTCAGAGAGTGTGCTAATCCTTCAACGTCAAGTGATCTCCTTCTCTCTCTGAATGATGGATCCCTGAAGACCATCAGGGTATCATCACTGAGTATTTCGAGATTTGTAATGTTTATTCTGTGGTTGAACTCATTTTCAACACCCTGGTTAGCAAAATATTCAGAGAGGTATAATGAAAGATCCTGTTCTGTGTTTAAAACAGTCGAGAAAT
>CAZTXH010000371.1:0-2517 GCA_964617415.1 uncultured Rikenellaceae bacterium
TATTTATATGTCAAATATTATATGGATTTATAGCTTCCTTTGGGGGCAGAAAGTGAAGCCAGTATTCTCATCGCCTCCTCCTGTGAAGAACCGCAAAACTCCGGATCAGGCTTGAAATCAATACATACCTTTGGCCTTGCAGGATCTCCATAAAGAGCACATTTATAATCTTCAAGTAAGTGAATACATCTCACTCCTGAAGGTTTACCTTCCGGCATTCCGGGAATAGGAGAAGATATTGACAGAGCTATACAGCAAGCTCCGCAACCAGAACGACATTCCATTTAAAAAGAAACAAGTAAAAAAAAAGATACAATAATTAAATCAAAAATAAAAGTGAAAAGTTAACGCTGAATACTGTACCATTATACCGCTGTACCGTTGCACCTTTTTATTAACTTTACAAAAACAAATCACATGAGAATTGATATATTGACGATATGTCCAGAAATACTTGATAGTCCTTTAAATAACTCCATTATTAAACGAACAAAGGAAAAAGGCCTTGTTGAAATAAATATTGTTAACCTAAGAGATTTCACAACCGATAAATATAAAACTGTAGATGATTATGCTTTTGGAGGAGGTGCAGGCATGGTACTTATGATAGAGCCTGTGTATAAGGCAATTGAAAAACTCAAGGGAGAACGGAATTATGATGAAATAATCTATACATCCCCTGATGGAGAAAGGTTTAACCAGAAAACGGCCAATTCTCTCTCACTGCTTAACAAAATAATTATCCTGGCCGGTCATTATAAAGGTATCGATCAGCGTATCAGAGATTACATTATTACCAAGGAGATATCAATCGGCGATTATGTCCTGTCCGGAGGTGAAATGCCTGCAGCAATTATCATTGATTCTGTTGTCCGACTTATACCGGGAGCAATCTCTGATGAACAATCTGCCCTCTCCGATTCATTCCAAGATGACCTCCTTGCGCCCCCCGTATATACCAGGCCTGCCGATTTTAAAGGATGGAAAGTCCCTGATATTCTTCTTTCAGGTCATGCAGCAGAGATTGAGAAATGGAGACACGAAAAGTCTGAAGAAAGGACAAGAAAGCTGAGACCGGATATGCTAAAGAAATAAGGTCTTAAGGATCTTGCAGGTCTTAGAATAAAATATGACCTGAATGATTTGAATGACTTGCATGACATTTTTTTGGAAATAACAAAAACCTTTATTAAAATTGTGACTTATTTTATTTAAACCATAACTAATTAATAATCAACAAGATGAAAACACAGAATTATATTAACCGGGAAGATAAATATGGTGCACATAATTACCATCCGCTTCCCGTGGTTCTTGAAAGAGGCAAAGGTCCGT
The DNA here is from genome assembly GCA_964617415.1 of uncultured Rikenellaceae bacterium. GTDB lineage: Bacteria > Bacteroidota > Bacteroidia > Bacteroidales > VadinHA17 > LD21. Next base: position 1,336 of record CAZTXH010000371.1, read on the forward strand.
TTGTTTGGGATGTTGAAGGGAAAAGATATTTTGATTTTCTATCAGCTTATTCTGCAGTGAACCAGGGTCACTGTCACCCTAAGATAATCAGGGCATTGACAGAACAGGCAAAGAGGCTTACACTTACTTCAAGGGCATTTTATAATTCAGTGCTTGGCGAATATGAAGAGTATATAACAAAATATTTCGGATACGATAAGGTGCTTCCAATGAATTCAGGTGCGGAAGCAGATGAGACAGCTTTAAAACTATGCCGCAAATGGGCATACAAGAAAAAGGGTATTGAACAGGACAAGGCAAAGATCATATGCTGTGAAGGTAATTTCCATGGTCGTACAATTACTATAGTATCAATGTCGACCGATCCTGATGCAAGGAATGATTATGGTCCCTTTACACCTGGTTTTATCATAATACCTTATAATGATATCAAAGCCCTTGAAGAAGCTCTTCAGGATCCTGATGTTGCAGGATTTCTGGTTGAGCCTATACAGGGAGAAGCAGGTGTTTTTGTTCCGGATGAAGGCTATCTGAGAAAATCATATGAACTGTGTAAAAAGCATAATGTTCTTTTTATTGCAGATGAGGTACAGACGGGTCTGGCCAGGACTGGTAAACTTTTAGCCTCTGACCATGAGAATGTTCGTCCTGATATCCTGATTCTGGGAAAAGCTCTTTCGGGGGGTGTAATGCCAATTTCTGTTGTTCTGGCTGATGATGATATCATGCTGACAATCAAACCGGGTGAGCATGGTTCTACTTTTGGAGGTAATCCTCTCGCAGGTAAAGTAGCAATGGTCTCCCTTGAAGTGATCAGAGAAGAGAAACTGGCGGAGAATGCAGAACGTCTGGGAAAAATCTTTCGTGATGAATTAAGTAGTATAAAATCGGATATGATAGAGATCGTTCGTGGAAAAGGCCTTCTGAATGCTGTAGTCATTAAACCTAAAGAAGGAAAAACTGCATGGGATGTATGTCTTGCCATGAAAGAGAAAGGTTTAATTGCAAAGCCGACACATCAACATATTATTCGCTTTGCTCCTCCTCTTATTATTACTGAAAACGAACTAAGGGAAGCAATATCGCTTATTAAGGAAGCGTTTAAACTTTTTGAATGAAAACTCTTCTTTGGCTATTAGCTTTTGTAATTACATTAGCTGCTGCCTTCTACCAGAGGAAGAC
>CAZTXH010000372.1:0-2508 GCA_964617415.1 uncultured Rikenellaceae bacterium
GGATACCGTTATAAAGATAGATACCATTACGCAGACCCGGATCATTTTTAAGAAGGTGTGTTATCCCGCCGGCATCAGCCATTCTTTGAAGCAGTGGCGCAAATATATTGCTGAGAGCTATTGATGCTGTTCTTGCAACACGTGAGGGGAGATTCCAGGCAGAGAAATGGATCACACCATGTTTTTCATAAACAGGATCCTGCAATGCCCGGCATTCACTTGTTTCGATACATCCTCCCCTGTCAATACTGAGATCAATGATTACAGCACCTTTTTTCATGGTTTTCACAAGGTCTTCTGTTACATAATACCACGGGCGAAGATCCTCCAGCTCTATGGCACCAATCAAGACATCGGCCGATTTCAATGCTTTTTTCAATACCTGTGGGTGGAAGACAGATGTTTGGAGTCTCTGTCCTATAATTGTTTCAAACCTGCTGAGTCTCTCGAGGGATTTATCAAATATTTTCACCTGTGAGCCTAATCCAAGTGCTGCTTTTGCAGCATATTCACCTGCCCTGTTTGCTCCCAGTATTATAACTTCTGTTGGTGTCACTCCTGTAATACCTCCAAGCATAACACCTTTCCCTCCATGGTAATTACTGAGATAATCTGAGGCAAGGAGAATAGAAGTCACACCGGAAATCTCACTCATGGATTCCACAACAGGCATTACTCCACTGGAGTCACGTATCTTTTCAAAAGCAATAGCTGTAACTTTTTTACTAATAAGCTTATCAAGTGTATCCTCATTCAGCTTCAATACATTGAGATATGACATAATGACCTGGTTCCCTTTAAGGTATTCAGTCTCTTTACTTAAAAAGGGTGCTACCTTGATAACAACGTCACTACCGTATACTTTTGCCGGTGAATCGGAAACAGAAGCACCATTTTCACTGTAATCCTTATCGGGATAGTTTGCCCCTGTACCGGCCCCTTTTTGTATTATTACCTCGTTGTCTGATTCTACAAGCAGATTAACCGCTTCCGGTGTAAGAGCTACTCTTTTTTCATCATCCTTGGGATCGCTGGGAATACCAATAGTCAATCTTCTGAATCTTACGGCAGTTTCAAGCTGCTCTTCCTTTGGCATAAATTCACTATTGCCTAGATTCACTTTTCCGCTCTTGCCTTTCATGTTCATTTCAGGTGTAGTATTATTTCGTCAAAGTTAAAATAAATTGGTAAATTATGATCAGGTTAAGATATCTCCAGAATACGTTTCTTATTGTTTCCTACGATGATGTGCACTTTTATTGTATCAACAGGTAATAGTTCTTCTATAAGTTCGGGCCATTCCATAAAGCAATATGATCCTCCATGGAGATACTCTTCAAGCCCAAAGTCAAAAACCTCCCCGGTATTTTTTACCCTGTAGAAATCAATGTGGAATAAAGACTCCCCCCCGGCAGTTCTGTATTCATTTACAAGTGTGAAGGAGGGACTGCTGGTTATATCGGAAGCGCCAAGCTGCTTACATATTTCTTTTATGATTGTTGTTTTTCCGGCACCCAGTGAGCCGTAGAATGCAAATATCCTGTTCTTGCCAGAGTATTTAAGCAGCTTCTTAATTACGGATGGAAGATCTTTCTTATTAGTAACTTCAATTTTCATTTACTATACAGGTTCCAGAAAAGCAACAGGTAGTATCATTTCCTGCATGGAGATTCCTCCATGCTGAAAGCTGTTTTTATAATGACTGGCATAATAATTAAAATTATTATGATAGACAAGGTAATCCTTGTTCATGGCAAAAATATACCTTGAACTAATATTTGTTTTTGGAAGAAAAGCTTTTTCAGGATCCTTTATCTCGAATACCTGGGAAGGATTATAATTAAGATTTCTGCCAGTCTTATAACGCAAGTTGGAAGAAGTCTTTTTATCACCGATCATCTTTACCGGGTTCTGAACCCTAATCGTACCATGATCTGTGGTGACAACGACTTTTACATGATGCTGGGTTAGTATCTTAAGCAGATCAAATAATGAAGAATGAATAAACCAAGATCTTACAAGACTCCGGTATGCGGTTTCATTATCAGTAAGATCCCTTATCACTCCCACATCAGTACGGGCGTGGGACAGGATATCAACGAAATTATATATAAGGATATTAATATCATTCCCGAGCATAGACTCGATCCGTTCATTTACTTTTTTTGCTTCGGTATTGCTGCTGATTTTATTATACGACCAGTTAAATTTTAATCCTTTTCTTGAAAGGTGCTCCCTGAACATCTCCTCTTCAAATCTGTTTTTCCCGGCTTCATTATCATCCTCGACCCAGAAACGTGGCATAAGTTCTGCAATCTGTAAAGGCATTAGTCCGGCAAAGATGGCATTACGGCTGTACTGGGTTGCAGTCGGAAGGATACTGAAATAGAAATCCTCTTTAACCACCCTGTAAAAACCGGTAAGTTCGGCTGATATTGTTTTCCACTGGTCATATCTTAAATTGTCAATGAGAATAAAAAAGAGTGGCCGGGATTTATTTATATGAGG
>CAZTXH010000373.1:0-2506 GCA_964617415.1 uncultured Rikenellaceae bacterium
ACGTTACCTCATCGAGGCAACCGAAGCATATTTGATGAAAGAAGATATTGATATGGAAGTGAGGTTTGACGTGATATTTATTGTGTATAAAAAGGAGGAAATTATTATTGAACATATAGAGGATGCGTTTGGGCCTTAAAAAGGAGGCACTCGTTGTATGACTTTAAGTCAGTGTTTGAATCTCCTTTGCAGTATAAAAACCAGGAATTGATACAAAGAAAGTGTTATTAGCAAGCAAAGGTATTGGAAGATTGTTCACGTCTTGAGAAGAAATATATACCTTGAAATCGAATCATTAATTAAATCTATTTTGTTATGAAAGCGAGAATATGTCAGGAGGAGGATATAGTATGGCTTGATGGGATAGAAGGATGGTCAGCCAGTGAAAAAGCCAGTTCAGTTCATGCAGCTCTCGAAGTCGTTATGATCTCCCTCGGGGAGGAAAGTTGTTATGACTATCTGGTTGGTGTGTCGTCTTTAGCATTTCGAATGCAGATAGGTGGATTATGTCCCAGTTCCCCACATCCTGGTTGTGGTTATAACTGTATTGATAGATCGGTAAATGCACTTCCCTGGAATCTTGCTGGCTATTCCTTGGATGATGATAGCAAAGAAAATCAGGAAAAGATCAATGAAATCATTATACAAAGTATCAATAAAGGAATACCAGTAATAACAGGAGAAGAAGATGATGGATTAATAATTGGTTACAAAAAAAGGAATACTGAATTCTTAGGTCTGCATCCCTGGCAGGAGGATGGTAAGAGACCGTATTTAATTAGCTCTCTTAAAGACATTTGCTGGGGTATTGGAGTTATTACGGACCGAAAAACAGAGGTAAATGATAAAGCTACCCTTGCTATCGATTCGCTTAGACAGGCTGTTGAAATGGCAAGAACAAAAAAAAGTGCACATTACCATTTAGGATTCGAAGCATGGAAGCAATACATACATTTGTTAAAAGAAATACATAAGAATAAAAAGAGAATAAAAGACAAGGACATCATAGGAAATGCATGGATCTATGAATGTCTTGTTCAGTATCGGGACGTGGCAGCAAAATATTTACTACTCATCGAAGATCATATCCCGGAGACAGCAAGGAAGCATTTAAGAAAGGCTTCTGTACTGTATAAAGAGATTTCAACTGGAATCCTCAGGTATGAAAAGGAAAGAGCGGTTAAAGTCACCGGAGAGTATAATTCACTGAAGAAAACAACAATCTGGACAAGAGAGATGTGTGATGATCAGGTAAAAAGGCTTGAAAAAGCACAACCACTGGAAGAGCAGGCTATAAATGAAATTGAGAAAACGTTGTCCTCAGTATCCTGAAGTATCTGGCAAACATGCTTACAACTAATTTATATATGTTGACAATTGGGTATGACATGAGGATAATACCCTCATCCTTTTATAAAATAATGTAAATAAATAGAACAAGCAACAAATGATAAAGAATACCAGTTTATGATAGTTTACCTGAATCTGAAGTAATGGATGCAGAAAAAATCAGAGAATATTGCCTGTCGAAAAAGGGAGTAACCGAAAGTTTTCCTTTCGATGAAACAACACTCGTTTTTAAGGTCATGGACAAGATGTTTGCACTTACAGACCTGGAAGGGGATCTGAGCATCAACCTGAAGTGTGATCCGGATAAAGCTGTTGAATTAAGGGAACGATACCCGTCGGTTCTTCCGGGTTATCATATGAACAAGAAACACTGGAATACAGTTTTGGTTGACGGAACTATCCCGGATTCCCTAATCTTTTCCTGGATAGATCATTCATTTAAAATAGTGGTAAGGGGATTATCACAGAACAAAAGAAAAGAATTAAAGAATTTATAAGATTTCCTTTGACTCCTTCACTCAATCGCTCTTTCGCCCTTTCACTTCTTCACTCGCATATCTTTGTACTCAATACTTATAATTTTGTGTTCAATGCATTTGACTGTTTGTTTAATTTCCCGAATTCCATTTTGCAAATCATAAAAAATAACAGATATGAAAAAATTGATTTCCTACTTCTTCCAGGGGCTTATTTACATCACGCCATTGGTAATAATGGTTTATATCGTCTATTTCCTTTTTACCGTCATTGATGGATTCCTCAACGGGCAGATTGAAAAAATACTTGAGGTAAAGATCCCCGGTCTGGGCATTTTAGCGCTTTTTATAATCATTACATTGGTCGGACTCATCGGTCAGACCATTATTGCCCGTCCGATAAAAAAGCTTGTTCAACGGTTCATGGATAAGACACCATTACTCAAGGTGATTTATACTTCGATACGTGATTTACTTACTGCATTTGTCGGTAAGGAGAAAAAATTTGACCGGCCGGTGCTGGTGATCGTAAATACCATTTCCAATCTTGAAAAAATGGGATTTATGACACAGGAAGACTTGGGTGACCTGGAAATAAAAGATAAAGTTGCCGTATATTTTCCACACAGCTATAACTTTTCGGGAGAGCTTTTTATCGTTCCGAAAGAGCTGGTTAGACC
>CAZTXH010000374.1:0-2505 GCA_964617415.1 uncultured Rikenellaceae bacterium
CAGATCTATATGAGCCCACAGGCATGGGAGATAGTAAAAAATGCACGCTCCAACATGATCAAGATCATCAATACTGAAATTGAGAAGATGCCTAAAAAAGCAACAGGCATGGAATTCAGTAAAAAGCTGCTGGAGACAGTTATGGAACTCGATAAGGAACCAACAAGGGCAGCAATAGAATATATCAAAGCCGAAGTAGGAAGGATGATATAGCCGGCTACAGGAGACCGGTAACCGGCATCCGGTTATAGTAACTCCACGCTTCGGTTCACAAAAGTACTCAGATCTTCTCCCTTCAACATATTATTTGCCAGCAGTGCCAGGTCAATAAGTTGTTTTACCAGTTTATTTTCTGAACCATAATTTTCAAGTATATTACTCCGTTTTTTTTCGATTTCAGTGAGTTCCTTCCTTAACTTCTCCAGGTCATCCTTCTCAACCTGACTTATCTCTTCAGGCTTTTTCTTCTTATGTTCACCCTCCATAAAGTCGACCTCTTCCTTCACCTTTTTCCTTTCTTTATCGTTTGCTGTCAATTGATCACCTTTCTTAGTTTTCAGATCATCATATATCTTTAATATCAGGGTATGATTGGGATTTACAACCAGGTTATAACTTTCAGGCAATTCGCCGTAAAAATTCATGCCTCCACCTAATTGCGACATGTCTTTCATCCTTCTCATAAATTCCGACTGGGTTATCAGCACAGGTGCCTCATTCTCGTCAAGTATCTCAAATACTACATTATACATCTCTTTGTCGGATTTGCCTTTTACAGTAAAGACGCTTTTCAGGTCATTTTTCTGTTCTTCCGTCAGTTTTGATTTCCGTTCTTCTTCCTTTGGAATAAGTTTATCGATCACATCAGAATCAACACGGACAAATCTTGACCCGGTAAATTTTGTTTCAAGATGGTTTATCAGATGAACATCAAGCTGGCCGTCAAGATGAAGGACATCATATCCTTTATTTTTGGCTTTATCAATATATGTATACTGGTCGGTCTTGTTTGTTGAATATAGGTAAACAAGTGTCTTGTTATTATCAATCTGATTCTCTTTGATCAGATTTTCATATTCTTCAAATGTAAAGTATTTATCATCAGTGTTTTTGAGAAGAGCAAATTTTGAAGCCTTTTCGTAGAACTTTTCCTCGGTTATCATACCGTAATTGATAAACAGCTTCAGGTTATCCCATTTTTTTTCAAAATCCTTGCGGTTTTTCTTAAAGATTTCATTCAGCCTGTCTGCTACTTTTTTAGTTATATGACCCGATATTTTTTTTACATTGGTATCACTCTGAAGATAGCTTCTTGAAACGTTGAGAGGTATATCGGGAGAATCCAGTACGCCATGTAAAAGTGTAAGGAATTCCGGTACGATTCCCTCAACAGAATCAGTAACAAAAACCTGGTTACAATAAAGTTGTATCTTATTCTTCTGTATTTCAATATTACTTTTAATCTTCGGGAAATAAAGTATACCCGTAAGTTTAAAAGGATAATCAACATTAAGGTGTATATTAAATAATGGTTCATCCCCGGCAGGATATAACTCCCTGTAGAATTCGAGATAATCTTTATCTTTGAGTTCAGCAGGTTTACGTGTCCATGCGGGTTTTGTGTTATTTATTATTTTGTCTTTACCGGTATCAACATATTTACCATCCTTCCATTCCTGTTCTTTCCCAAAGGCAATTTCGACCGGAAGGAATTTACAGTACTTTCTTAGCAACTCTTCTATCCTGCTCTCTTCGAGGAACTCTTTTGAATCTTTGTCAATATATAGAATTACATCTGTCCCTCTCTCTTCACGTTCAGCATCCTCAATTGAATATTTCGGACTTCCCTCGCAGCTCCACTTCACTGGACGGGCATCTTCCTGCCATGAACGGGTTATTACTTCAACTCTGTCGGATACCATAAATGAGGAATAGAAACCAAGTCCGAATTGGCCAATAATATTTTCAGCCTGTTCCTTATATTTTTCCAGGAAATCATTGGCACTTGAAAAGGCGATCTCGTTTAGGTATTTATTCAGTTCCTCCTCTGTCATACCAACACCTCTGTCGCTAACCTTTATAGTTTTTTTCTTCTTGTCGACATATACCCTGATTGTTGTATTGCCTATCTCTTCTTTGAAATCACCTGCAGAAACAAGTGCATTCAATTTCTTTGTGGCATCAACGGCATTTGAGATCAGCTCACGTAAAAAAATCTCATGATCAGAATAAAGAAACTTCTTGATGATAGGGAAAATATTTTCAGATGTCACCCCTATTTTTCCGGTTTGCATATCAAATCAGTTTAATAATTGAACATTAATTATCTGCTCGTCACTTTCAAAAGGTGTGCCATTGAAAATAACTGACAAATAGTCACACTTACGGATATACCTTATCTCCCATACCCCCTGAAGGGAAGGACCCCCGGTCCCGAGTACTCGGGACCACTCCCTAAGGGGGTCTAATGTTGTATCATATTGCCATTAAGTAACAGTATTAGCC
>CAZTXH010000375.1:0-2486 GCA_964617415.1 uncultured Rikenellaceae bacterium
AACCTATACCATGTGATTCAATATTTGCCTCATCGATAAGGTAGATACCATATTTGTCGCATATCTCATACCACAATTCCTGCTGTGGATAATGTGATGTCCTGACTGCATTTATGTTATTGCTCTTCATCACTCTGATATCCTTCATTATCGTTGCCTCATCAATTACATGGCCATTTACATCATGGTGCTCGTGTAAATTGGTACCTTTGAGGTGAACAGCGACGCCATTTACCAGGAGTTGATTATCTAATATTTCAACTTTCCTGAATCCAACCTTTGAGCTTATGCACTCCATGACATCTCCATTCCCGTTTCTGAGGCAAATCACCAATGTATAGAGTTCAGGTGTCTCTGCCGACCATCTTCTTATTTCCGGAAGTTTTTTCTCAAAATCAACCGCAGCAATATTACCCTTGATAATAATATCCTTTGATTCTGAATATATCTTCTGCCCTTTGTCATCGAGTGATACCTCAACAGTAAAATCCGTTTGGTCAGATTCTATGCTTTTTAATGACACATCGAGTTTCAGAATTCCATCCATATAATTGTTTTCCAGATCACCACGGAAAAAGAAATCAGATATATATGTTTTCGGCCTGGCATGAAGAAAAACACTTCTCTGTATCCCGCTTAACCTCCAGAAATCCTGATCTTCAAGATAGCTTCCGTCGCACCACCGATATACTTCAACTGCCAGAGAGTTCTTACCCCGCTCCAGATATTTGGTAATATTGAACTCAACAGGAGTTTTACTATCCTGGAAATAACCCACAGGCTGTTCGTTCACCCACACATAAAACGCTGAACTGACCGCTCCGAAATTCAGAAAGACCTCTTTATCCCTCCATGCTCGTGGTACTTTAAAACTTCTCTTATAAGAACCAACAGGATTAAATGAATGTTCTATAAATGGAGGATTCTTCTTATGCGGATAGGTTGTATTGACATAGATCGGAACATCAAAGCCCTTCATCTGCCAGTTTGAGGGCACTTCAATATCATACCATCCCCTTATATCATAATCATCTTTAAAGAACCAAAATGGACGTTCGTCCGGTGAATCGGCATAGTGGAACTGCCAGATGCCGTCCAGTAATATATAATTTGATGAATTTCCCTTATCAGCCGTCAATGCTGATTCCCCATCACTGAAGCTTATTAAGGTAGCATGAGGGTTTTCTCTATTCTGACTGAACATACCAGGATTTTCCCAGTCACGCGGTTCTTTTTCCTCAAAAGTGATACCCTCATAATTGCGATATTTCTTACATGCGGTGAAGAAGATTATAGCAACAAGTAAATAAAACGATATTCTTTTCATCTGATTGACATTAATTGATTAATACCATAAAATTATAAAATTAGTATAACTAAGAAGAGTCCTGTAATACTTCCTGTGCGGTCAATATCAATTTTTTTTATAAATTGTATTTTATAAAGAAGTCCGGATAATTTTACCATAAAATCATAAAATATGGACAAAAGAGTTACTAAATTATACGAAGATTACAGGGAGGGACGGACATCGCGCCGTCAATTTCTGAAGAAACTTGCACTTGTAGCAGGAAGTACAGCAGCTGCTGTTGCCCTTATGCCTGTCCTGGAAGATAACCATATCAAAGCAGCCGGTAGATCTGTTCAGGAACCATCTGTTACTACAGGATTTATTAATTATCCAGGTGTAACCGGTGATGTAAGGGCTTATCTGGCAAGTCCGGAAAAAGGCAATAAATTCCCTGCTGTTATAGTGATCCACGAGAACAGGGGGTTAGTACCTCATATCCAGGATGTTACAAGGCGTATGGCTGGTGAAGGTTTCCTTGTACTTGCTCCTGATGCACTTTCACCTGTCGGTGGTACACCTGATGATGTCAGTAATGTCAGGGAACTATTTGGTAAGCTAAACAACGAAGAGACAGTTAAAAACTTTGTGGCTGCAGTCAAATACCTGAAAACTCATCCCAAATCCAATGGTAAGGTCGGTTGTACAGGATTTTGCTGGGGAGGCGGAATGACCAACAATGTTGCTGTAAATGCACCTGATCTTGATGCTGCAGTTCCTTACTATGGAAGACAACCCTCACCTGAGGATGTAGCAAAAATCAAAGCCCCGGTTATGGCACATTATGGTGAGAATGATGAACGAATAAATGCAGGTATACCGGCATTTGAAGAGGCTCTGAAAAAGAATAATATTGAATATCAGATATTCATCTATCCCGGAGCTGGACACGCCTTTAACAACGATACAAATCCTGACCGCTATAATGAAGAGGCGGCTAAACTGGCATGGAAGCGGACAGTGGCTTTCTTTAAGGAGAAACTATCCTGAGTGCTTCCACGAATGGACGGCAGTGGGTGAAGAATTTCTTATATCCTTCACATAAGTAATTTAATCCGGATTCTCCGTCGGGAGTCTGGATGAACCTGTTTTTGGGACATTCACCATAACAGGCAAACAGATATTCACAGGACCTGCA
>CAZTXH010000376.1:0-2477 GCA_964617415.1 uncultured Rikenellaceae bacterium
CCAAGAACAATGTTACGGATTTTGTATTTCAGTATTGTTTCTTTTACAATCCGGATAAGTTCCGATGAATGCAACATGCCTATTTTTATAGCATCTGCACCAATATCGTCCATCACTGAAATTATTTGTCCCTTTACAAATTCAACAGGTACCTGATGTACACCATAAACTCCAATAGTATTTTCATCTACTACGGCAGTAATAGCTGACATTCCGTAACAACCACACGCCGATATGGTTTTCAAATCGGCCTGAATTCCGGCTCCTCCGCTCGGATCGCTGCCGGCAATTGTGAGTACTCGGCGATATTTCATTTATGTTTTATTGATTTAGTTGCTGAAAATGATTAAATCCGGTTTTGTTTAAAATAATCTCTTTGCCATCTTTGAACCATTGAATACAGGGCCTGCCATCGGTAATGGTTCCAACAGGGAAAAGAGGTTTACCAAAATATGATAAGAAAGAATTACTAACGGTTTGATATTCTTCCTGTGCAACGGTGCAAAGCAATTCATAATCTTCTCCGCCGCTAACGGCAAGTTCTTCCGTATTCCAGTTGTATTTCCCGGATACTCGTTTAAGAATTTCGGATACCGGTAGTTGGTTCATGTTGATTTTTGCACTTTTACCTGAAGCGTTTAATATATGTACCAAATCAGAGGCAATTCCGTCCGATATATCCATTAAGACATGAACACCGGATAAGCCTTTCAGATATAAACCTTCATTCAAACGGGGCTCAGGTAAATGGTGTTTTGTAAGCAAATATTCATTATCAGTTGTCTCCGGTAGTTTATCTAATATAACCCGGAGTCCGCCTGCCGAATCTCCCAGGGAACCGGTAACACATATAATATCGTGTGTCTTTGCCATATTCCTTTTTTTTGCTTTTCCCTTTTCACATTTGCCAATTATACAAACATTAATGACCAGATGTTTCAATGATTTTGTGGTATCGCCGCCTAAAAGTGGTGTGTTATATTTTTCCGAAAGTTTAAGATATCCTTTCATAAAGGAATCGAGATATTCCACATCTGTTTCTTCGGGAATAGCTAAAGAAAGGAAAGAACCGACAGGTTCACCTCCCATAGCTGCAATATCGCTAAGGTTAACCGCAAGTGATTTGTATCCCAATTGACCGGAAGGGATTGCCTGTCGGATAAAATGGACATCTTCAACAAGTATATCAGTGGTAATTATCAAATCATCCTTATCATTCACAGGAATAATAGCACAATCGTCTCCTATTCCCGTAAACTGGTCGGGAACAAGTTTTTCAAACCAGGGTTTAAACCGGTTGATGAATCCGAATTCTCCACCAATTTCATCAATTTTCATATTTTTATTGTTTTGCCTGTAAAACCGTTTTTTTCAATTCACATGAAGCGAAGTATGGGTCAGGAGCTGAGACAATAGCTGATACTATGGCAATACCCGAAGCTCCGTTTTTGATTACATCCCGGGCGGATTCGATATTCATACCACCGATAGCTACGGCAGGAAATTTAGTAACAGAAGTAATATTTTTTACGCCTTCCAGGCCTAAAGGTTTGTTAGTATCTGTTTTTGTCGGTGTTGCATACACCGGGGAAAGTGCTATATAATCGATATCCATTTTATTGGCTTCGTAAGCTTGCTGTATATTTTCAACCGAAAGACCGATGATTTTATCTTTCCCCAGTATAGTACGGGCAATTCCGGCAGGTATATCACTTTGTCCGATATGTACCCCGTCGGCATTGACAGCCTGTGAAATATCGATCCTGTCGTTGATTATAAGAGGGACATGGTAAGGTTGCAGTATGTTTTTTAATTGAACGGCCAATTGATAAAATTCCCGGCTGCTGCAATTCTTTTCCCTGAGCTGGACAATAGTTACCCCACCTTTAACAGCTTCCTCGACGATAAAAAGCAACGATCGCCCCATTGAGAGAGATCTGTCGGTTACAAGGTATAAACTCAGGTCAAGGTTTTTCATATTCAAGCTCTATATGTTTTTTCAATACAGGTATCTGAAAGAGAATAAAGCGTATCGATAAAGTATAATTGTAAAGTACCTGGTCCTGCAGATTTTTGTGCGGCTAGTTCGCCGGCAATACCCATTACTGCCATAGCATTTGCAGTAGCATGTAAAAAGTCGGGGTTTACAGCAGCAAAAGCGGCCACAATAGCCGTTGCCGTGCATCCCATACCGGTAACTTTAGGCATTAATGGACAGCCGTTCTTTACAGATAAAACAGCATCCCGATGTACAATATAATCTTCTTCTCCGCTAATTGCCACTACTGCTTTTGTTTGATTTGAAAAATTCCGGGCTGTTTCAACCGCAACTTCCGATGAAGTAGTACTGTCAACTCCTTTAGTTTTTGTGTTTTCTTTTGCCATGGCCATTATTTCCGATGCGTTTCCTCTTATAATATCAGGTTTGCAATATTCCAATATCGTTATTGCGGTCTTGTTTCGATATGGTGTTGCCC
>CAZTXH010000377.1:0-2474 GCA_964617415.1 uncultured Rikenellaceae bacterium
ATATATAATTGACGCCATCAATTTCCGTATCCTCGTTTACGACTATTCGGGGAATTTTATCAGAAGTATCAGTTATCTTGAAAAATCGGAAGATGGATCCGTAAATGTGGTCAGGGATATTTGTGTTGATCAAGGAGTATTATACCTCTCAGCAGTTTATTCTAACGTAGTGTATGTCGAAGATTCAGAAACTGAAGATATTATAGAAATAATTACCGGATCCGATACTGAAAAAGGTAAATTCGGATATGTGGATATGATTGTACTTGATCATGAAAAAAACCTGATAATATCTGATTTTGAATACAATATCTATTATGTATACAAAAAAGATGCAAATGGGATACACCTGTTAAAAAGTGCGCCTTATTCGAAAAAAGACCAGTTTATCTTTGATAATGAAGGGAATAATTATTCCATCGTATCTGAGGGTCAGGAAGCAACGCTGTCTGATTCACAGGGAAACATTATTGCCAGTTTTATGTACAAATCTCCGGTTGGTTCTTCTGAAATAATTGATATTGATGACAATAATAACATTTATGTTCTTACAAACGAAGAAGAAGCACCCGGTGCGCAATATTCTACGGCCTCATTTATAAAAGTCATTCAGCCGGACGGCACAATCGTGGATGATATCCCGGTGCTTTCATGGCCTGGAGGTCCTATGACAAAATATATTATTGTGGATGGAGTTGGTAATGTCTTTGTCGGATCATTTGATTTTGAAGGATCAGAAGATGAACCACCAATAGGATTCTCTATCAGCAGGAAAAGATAAACCGGAAATTCACCACTTACTGCCTGTAATTACTAATTCTATAATTTATTCCATAAATATTTAAATTATCTGTTACGCTGATTCGTCTATACTGGTAAAGAGCCTTTATTATGAGTCCAAAAGAGTCAGCAAAAATCACATCAGCTTATAAAGACGAGCGAATCAAGTTGCTCGGCTATATAAGAAGCAGGATTCCGGATAAAATTGAAGCCGAGGATATTCTGCACGATGTTTTTTATCAACTGACTGTTGGATTTAATGATATAAGGAGACTTGAAAGTCTGACAGCATGGCTCTACAGGGTCGCAGATAACCGTATTAAAGACCTGTTCCGCAAGAAGAGGCCTGTAACATTCAGCTACCATGATCATGCAGCTGAAGATGAAGAAGGGCCTCTGAAACTCGAGGAAATATTGCCCTCTGTCGGGACAAGCCCCGAAGACGAGGAACTTAAGGAATTGATATGGGAAACGATCGAAGAGACACTGTCGGAATTGCCTGAGGAGCAACGGAGTGTGTTCATTGATAATGAGTTCGAGGATATGAGCTTTAAAGAGATCTCTGAAAAAACCGGTGTTGGAGTGAATACTCTCATTTCAAGGAAGCGCTATGCTGTACTTGCACTCAGGAAAAAATTAAATGAATTATATAAACAATTAAAAAATTACTAGTATGAAAGCGTTAAATGTTTTAAAGTATGTGGGTTTCGGAATTCTCGGTGTAGGATTCATGATTGGAGTTATTTTCGGTGTTCAGGCCCTCTGGAACTGGCTGATACCAACATTGTTCAACGGTCCGGCGCTTACCTTCTGGCAAACTGTCGGAATATTCCTCCTGTCTAAGATTCTCCTTACAGGTGTTGCACCCGGCAGATCTCATCATCCTCATGATAAGAAATGGAAGAAAAAATTCCACAACAAATTCAAACCGGCAACTGAGGAGGATCAGAATGTCATAACTCCTGAACAGGCTTGAAATGGACCGGGTTTTTTCACCATCGAGATTGCAAAGATGCTGAATGGAAGTGGAAAAATAATTGCGGCCGATCTGCACGAGGGAATGCTTGAGAAAATCAGGACAAAGATCAGAGGCACCCGGATTGAAGAAAAAATTGAATTACATAAATGTGAAATTGACAGGATCGGAATAAAATCTAAAGTCGACTTCATCCTTGCTTTTTATGTTGTTCACGAGATAAAAGACCATACGAAGCTCTTTAATGAAATGAAAGCAATTTTAAAACCTGGAGGTAAAATAATAATCGTTGAACCCTCCTTTCATGTTTCAAACAAAGACTTCAAAGAAATGTTAAAAAATATTATGAAAACAGGGCTGGAAATAAATCGTGCACCCAAAATATTATTCAGCCGCTCAATAATAGCTGCTGATCCTTATGGTTATTAAGGATCAGCAGCATATACTTATACGGTAAATCAGGATTATTTGAGTGCTTCAATATCTATATCCTGATGAGTTGTCTTTCTGCTTTCAACGCCTACATCTTCAATTACTCCCAGTACTTCTGTAAATTCGCTGTCATTTAATGATGCAACCACAAGGTCGTAGTTACCTGCTGCCAGATATGCAATATGGTATACGCCAAGGTTATCGACCCTGTCGGAACTTACTGAATTCGGGAAACGGCTCAGAGTACTATCAGCCGGTTCATCAGCCTCTTCAGATTGATATACTC
>CAZTXH010000378.1:0-2471 GCA_964617415.1 uncultured Rikenellaceae bacterium
AGCATATACTGTTTCTCCAGGTTGGAGATTATGGTAGACATATTTAGATTCGTCCCTGTGTGATGTGATAGTGATATCCTTCCTGATAGGGATTCTCAGGAGTTGTCCCTCATCAATACCATAGAGTGCGGGAGGATTTTCTTTAGTAAGATCCTCAATAGTTATTCCATATGCCCTCGAGATAGAATATGCTGTTTCACCTTTTTTTACCTGGTGCATATAATATGCTGTACCAGAAATAATAACTTTATCCTTTGATCGTTCAACCACAACCTGTGCAACAGATTGAAAGTTAATTACCAGAAAAAGGAACAGAAACGTTAGAGCTTTATTATACTCTCTGATATTCATCTCATGGATGTTTATAAAGTTTCAAGGAATCTTCTGCAGTTTTCTTCAATTCTATCATGTATATTCGATAAATCTGTCTTTATAAAATGTTCACCTATTATTTTTTCGTAAAGTTCAATATATCTATCTGAAACCTGGTTTACGAAATCATCAGTCATTTCCGGTACTTTCTGATCTTTCTTTCCCTGGAATCCATGCGACATCAACCATTCCCTGACAAATTCTTTTGACAGCTGTTTTTGTGGAAGGTTTTTATCAAATCTATCCTGGTATTCGTGGGCATAAAAATATCTTGAAGAATCCGGAGTATTTATCTCGTCTATCAGGTATATCATACCTTCTTTTTCCCCAAACTCATATTTGGTATCAACAAGAATCAAGCCATGTTCGGCTGCTATTTGAGTACCTCTCAGGAATATCTCCATTGAGTATTTCTCTATCAGGTTATATTCGTCTTCAGGAATCAGTCCTCTCTTAATTACCTCATCCCGTGAGATATCCTCATCATGTTCTCCATGTTCAGCTTTTGTTGTTGGAGTAATTAGTGGTTCCGGAAATTTCTGGTGTTCCCTCATACCATCAGGTATAGGTATTCCACAGATTTCTCTTGCTCCGGCCTTGTATGTTCTCCAGGAACTACCTGTCAAATATGCTCTTACAATCATTTCTACAGGATACGGCTCACATTTGTGTCCGAATTGTATAGTTGGATCGGGAGTCGCGATCTTCCAGTTTGGAACAATATCTTTAGTGGCATCAAGGAACTTAGCTGCAATCTGATTCAATACCTGACCTTTATATGGTATACCCCTCGGTAGTACAACGTCAAATGCAGATATCCTGTCTGTAACAATCATCAGAAGATATTTGTCATCAATATTATAGACATCTCTTACTTTACCTCTGTAAATGCTTTTCTGACCTGGAAATTTAAAATCTGTAGTTACTATAGTCCTATCCATTTATTATTCAATTAATCTTATTCACTATTCTCTGTGTTTTTTATACCGTTCTCTTCTTTTTCATACGCTTTAACAATCTTCTTCACTAGTTTATGTCTCACAATATCACGTTCATCAAATTTAATTATAGAGACTCCTTCAATACCCTTTAAAATTCTCATTACCTGGAGAAGCCCCGATTCATTTCTTCGCGGAAGGTCAATCTGTGTTGTATCGCCTGTCATTATGAATTTCGAGTAGATACCCATACGAGTCAGGAACATTTTTAACTGGTTTATTGTTGCATTCTGTGCTTCATCGAGTATCACAAATGCATTTTCGAGAGTCCTGCCCCTCATAAAAGCAAGGGGTGCAATCTGTATTGTCCCATCCTCCAATAATGTTTCAAGCTTTTTATAGGGTAACATATCATGCAGGGCGTCATATAGTGGCTGCAGATAGGGATCCAGTTTATCTTTCATGTCGCCTGGTAAAAATCCCAGTCTCTCACCTGCCTCAACTGCCGGTCGTGTAAGAATGATCTTTTTTACTTCTCGTTCCTTTAAGGCCCTTACTGCCATCGCAATTGAGGTATATGTCTTACCTGTTCCTGCAGGTCCTTCTGCTATTATCAGATCATTTGTTTTATAATCTGAAACCAGCAGCAACTGATTAACTGTTCTTGCCCGTACAGGTTTTCCTGTTGTATTGAAGACCAGGATCTGTTCAAAATCACCACTCGTGGCAGTTTTCATATGTTCCTCATCAAGAAAATATTTTTCAATATCCTGCTCATCAAGACGGTGATACTTATGGTAATATTCAATAAGTTCATTAAATTTCTCAGCAAATATTGTTATTTCTGTCTCCTCTCCAAGACATTTTATTTCATTACCACGTGCAAGGATCTTTATTTTAGGAAAAAAGCTACGGATTTTGTCGAGCAATTGATTGTTAGTGCCGAAGAAAACAACAGGGTCTATATCCTCAAGAAAAATTACTATCTCTGTCATCAAACAAAAAACAATAAAAATGTTCTTCTGAAGGGTACAAAGTAAGCTTATTTTTCTTTAGAAGATTATCTTTGCCATAAGTTTTTTCTCGATGGCGATTATTACGTTGACAACAGAATGGAAACCTGAAGATATCTATCATGGAATCATAAAGGGTAAGTTATGC
>CAZTXH010000379.1:0-625 GCA_964617415.1 uncultured Rikenellaceae bacterium
GCCCGAAATGATAACTTTCTCACCGGCCTGCAGTCCCTCAAGTACTTCATAGTATTTAGGATTCTTCCTTCCTACTGAAATATTGCGTCTAAGGGCAAATGATTCGGAAGGATCAAGTACGAATATCCATTGTCCGCCTGTTTCCTGGAAAAATCCTCCTATAGGTACCATAAGGGCCTCTTTTGGTTGTCCCAGCTGCAGGCTTATATAATATGTCTGGCCTGTCCTGATATTATCAGGCATGGTATCAGTGAAAACCATATCTATTTCAAATGTGCCATTCCTGACCTCCGGGTATACTCTTCTCACAACCAGGTTATAAATACTTCCCTGTCTTTCGAGTGTTGCAGTAAGCTGCGTCCTGACCCTGTCAATATAGTGTTCATCAATTTGGGCTGACACTTTATATGAAGTTAACACATTGATCTGTCCCATGTTAGAACCACGGGATATAGATTGTCCGATCTCCGGGACAAGTAATCCAAGCTGACCATCAACTGTGGCTCTGACATTTAGATTTTCTACTCTTTGCCTGACAAGGGTTAGGTTTTTGCGCATATTCTCAAGGTTAGCCTGTATTGTTTGAACCTGTACCGACCGGAAAATTGAATCTGCTTTTTGTCTT
>CAZTXH010000379.1:635-2466 GCA_964617415.1 uncultured Rikenellaceae bacterium
ATCCTCTTTCGACCTTATAAATTCTTCTTTCGAAATAAGGTTATCCTTTATCAATTCTTCATTTTGCTGATAGGTACGTTCTTTTCTTTGGATATCATACTTAAGATTGATCAGTTCCCTTTTAATTGCGATTCTTTCCTGTTCCATTGTTACCTGTGTATTCCTGAGAAAGTTTTCTTTTTCAGCAAGCTGTGCTTCGCTATTAAGGATATTCAGGTAGAGATCAGGATTTGTAAGTCTCAGGATAATATCTCCTTTTTTTACCATTGAACCCTCTTCAATAAGTATCTCTTCCACACGTCCTCCTTCAAGAGCATCAAGAAAAACAGTACTGATAGGTTCCACTGTACCGGGAACAGTTATATAATCGTTAAACTGGCCATGTACTACTGTCTCTATAATAAGCTTATCCTTTTCTACTTTATAAGTAGAGACACGGCCTGTAAAGAACGCCAGGTAAGACAACACCAAGATTATAATCCCTCCAATTATATATCCAATATGCTTCTTCTTAAGACCTTTTTTCTTTTCTATGGGTTTATCCATACCATCAATAGGAGTATCCATATCAGTGTTATTGTATTGTTATCAGTTAAAAATTACTTTTTCATATTCTCCAGTTGCATAAAAATTTATGGCAAGTTTTCTGATCATCATCTGGAGTTTTGTCCTTAATGCTTCAGTCTCTGCCCTGAAAAGGGTTGTTTTAGCTGCAGAATAATCTGTAACATCAACAAGCCCTGTTTCAAATTTCTTTTCAACAGCGTTGAATGATCTATTGTTAAACTCCAGGTTTGCCTGTGCAGCCAGGTATTCATCCTTACCTCTCACATAATCGAGACATGCATTTTCTATTTCAGTATAGAGGTTATTCTTCTCCTGCTCGAGTCTCAATTCAGCATCATCCTTTCTGATCTTAGCATTTTTTATATTTCTGCCTATAGTGAAATTGTTGAATATCGGGATATTAAGTGAAAAGTAAATAGCCTGGCTGTTATTGTTTTTAAGCTGTGTTGAAAATGATTCCTGTTCGCCCGACTCTTCGCTTATGACCTTATAATAACCTGTATATATTGCACCACCGACAGATATACTTGGGATCAGGCTTCCTTTTGCAGCAGAGATCTGTTTTCTGTTAGCTTCAAGTTCATATTCAATGGCTTTCAGACGGGGTAGGGTTTGAGCAGCTATTCCGTATATACTGTCAGCATTGAAATCTTCATCGGTTATAGTAAGGTTTGCCAGGTCAGGTATCTCTACGTCAAATTCTGTTTCATGAGAAAGCTGAAGCATCTGCTTAAGAGTAGTCACTGCCTGGTTTGCATTATTACGTGCAATAGTATATGAGAGTCTGTCGTCCGATAACTGGCTTTCCATCTCATATTGACGTGACAGTGCCTCCCGGCCGGTCTCAACCATCTTTAGAATACGGAAATACTGCTTCTCTGATAATTCTGCCCGCAGCAGGGAAGCTTCTTCAATACCTCTTAAATAGAGGACCTGGTAGTATTGTCCCAATATCTCTATTATCAGGGTGTTCTTGGCTATCTTTTCCGATTCCAGTCCTGCCATGTGCATATACCTGTTTGCAATAACTGTATTCAGGCCTGATAATCCATTAAACAGGTTTATATTCGTGTTTAATGAATAGGAATTACTTATATTCTGTTTGAATGTAATAAGGTTTGTAACCGGGTCTATTGACCTTCCAAATCCTAACTGGGCATCAGATCCAAAATTCAATGATGGTAAAAAATCCATCTTTGATTTTAACAGATTAGCCTTATAAGTCTCAGTTTGCAGTCTTTGCCTTTTCAATCCTATATTATTC
>CAZTXH010000380.1:0-1230 GCA_964617415.1 uncultured Rikenellaceae bacterium
GATGATGAACATCGCACCTCGTCACTGTGTGGTTTTTGAAGATGCCGTTGCAGGGGTCAAAGCTGCATTGAATGCAGGGATGTTGTGTGTGGGTGTAGGATCTCCGGAGATACTTAAGGAAGCGCATGCAGTGGTTTCGGGATTAAATGAAATGAATATTGAGAAATTGAAGGAAATAGAAATAAAGTGTCGGGCATGAAGAACTATTATAAGATAGATGAGTGGAATATAATTGAAGAGGGATTCCATCCTGAAATTAACAGGGAATCGGAAAGTATCTTTTCGATAGGTAATGGTTATATGGGGCAAAGGGCAAACTTTGAGGAAGAATACTCAGGCGACAGCTTGCTGGGTAACTATATCGCCGGAGTATATTATCCCGATAAAACTAAAGTCGGCTGGTGGAAAAACGGTTATCCTGAATATTTTGCTAAAGTGCTGAATGCACCTAAATGGATAGGAATTGATATATCTGTTAATCGAATACCAATAGATCTTGCAACATCAAGAATAATATCTTTCAAAAGAACATTGAACATGAAAGAAGGATTTCTTGACAGATGTTTCAAGGTAATAGTATCAGGGGATAAGATGCTGGAAATAAACTCAAGAAGGTTCCTGAGTATGTCAGAACCGGATATCGGAATAATCAGATATTCAGTAAAGTCGGTCGATTTTGAAGGAATTTTAGATTTAAACTTTTATGTTGATGCTGATGTCAGAAATGAAGATGCTAATTATGGAAAGAAATTCTGGAAAGAAGTGGAAAGAGAAGTAACATCAGGTTCGGGAATTATAATAACCAGAACAATGAAAACCGATTTTTACGTATCAACCGGTTTCTGTTATAAGACCTCTTTAAACAATCGAAAGCATACTGTAAAACCTTCTCTGGTCAACCGTGAAAAATATGTTGGTAATAGCTTCGGAATAAAAATAAAATCAGGTGATAACTTGGAGATTGTCAAATATGCTGCTGTACTTTCATCGCTTAATAATCATAAGCGAAGTTTAATGAATGATACAGCTAAAAGATTAAAAGAAACAAGGACGAAAGGATTTGAAAAGTTATTTTCAGAACATAAGCATGAATGGGAAAGAATATGGTCGGCCTCAGATGTAGTAATTAAGGGGGATATTGCTGCTCAGCAGGCAATTAGATTTAATATCTTTCATCTTAACCAGACCTATACCGGTAAAGATGAAAGGCTGAACATTGGTCCAAAAGGT
>CAZTXH010000380.1:1240-2456 GCA_964617415.1 uncultured Rikenellaceae bacterium
GGTTTTACAGGGGAAAAATACGGAGGTGGAACATATTGGGATACAGAAGCTTTTGCCCTTCCGTTTTTTCTGAAGACCGCTGATCAAAATGTTGCACGTAACTTATTGCTATACAGATATAAACACCTGGGTAAAAGTATTCAAAATGCTGAAAAGCTTGGATTCTCTGATGGTGCAGCTCTATATCCTATGGTTACCATGAACGGCGAAGAGTGTCATAATGAGTGGGAAATAACATTCGAGGAGATTCACAGGAACGGGGCAATAGCATATGCTATATTTAATTATATCAGACATACGGGTGATAATGATTATATGGCTGACTATGGACTGGAGGTACTGATCGGAATATCACGGTTCTGGACCCAGAGGTCAACATGGTCAGAACCTAAAAAAAAGTATGTTATACTTGGTGTGACAGGGCCGAATGAATATGAAAATAATGTTAACAATAACTGGTATACCAATACAATTGCCGTATGGACATTGTCATATACTATGGATAGTCTCAAAATGATCAAAAAAGAGAGTCCGGATAAATACAAAAGGATAGCCGACAAAACTGACTTTAATTATGAAGAGGAGATAGCTGCATGGGGAAAGGTGATCAACAATATGTATTTACCTTTCGATAGTGAGAAGAAGGTATTTATTCAACAGGATGAATTCCTTGATAAGGAACTAATGACAGTGGACAAGATACCATCATGTGAAAGACCTATAAACCAGCATTGGTCCTGGGACAGGATATTGCGGTCATGCTTCATAAAACAGGCAGATGTGTTGCACGGATTGTATATGTTTGAAGATAAATACGATATTGAAACGGTAAAAAGGAATTTTGATTTCTATGAACCCATGACGGTTCATGAATCATCATTATCAGCCTGTATTCATGCTATTCTGGCATCACGTATTGGAAATATTAGAAAAGCTTATAGACTTTATCTCAGAACTGCCCGGCTTGACCTCGATGATTATAATCATGAAGTGGCAGATGGTCTGCATATTACAAGTATGGCAGGGACATGGCTTGCTATTGTTGAAGGATTTGCAGGAATGAAGATCCATAACAGCAAGGTGCTGGTCGACCCGCTTATACCTGAAGGTTGGAAATCATATTCATTCCATGCTAGATTCAGGAGTATATCATTTGAAGTGACAGTTAATGATAATGAGATTATCATTAGAAACCTGTCGGATAAACCACTTAGAA
>CAZTXH010000381.1:0-2439 GCA_964617415.1 uncultured Rikenellaceae bacterium
CCAGAACATCCTGCCGTTTTGAGGCAAATCGCTGATCTGAAATCATCCAGATGTGTCCCTGCTGAGTTTGCTTTGCTTCGGACCATGGTACAGGATTCGCCGGATCACTTAAGAATTCATCATATAAGAAATCTTCATTTTCATAATCAGGTTTAAAAGTCAGTTTTCCTCTTTCATAAAGATAAAGTCTGGTTTCTTTTATATCTTTCGGTGGCCAGCTATCATATTTCTTCCATTGATTGGCCCCGGTCTGGAATACATAAGCTTCGGGTACATCAAAAACTTCATAGTCCTTTAAAAAGTGTATGAAATACGGGTACTCAATTTCCCTCTGAAAGAATTCACTTGTCTTAGATCCGAAATTAATATCACCCAGTTTTTCACCTGTACTATTATGCCATGCACCGTGGCTCCATGGACCGATCACTACAGAATTAAAAATATCAGGATTATTTTTTTCAATAGTTTCATATATCATAAGAGGTCCTCTGTAATCCTCAGCATCAAACCAACCGATTATATTCAGAACAGGTACTTTAATATTGTTCAGGTACTGTAAAATATTCAGATTTTGCCAGTATTCGTCATAATCTCCATGCTGCATATATTCATTCCATGTCGGATTTTTATATTTGAAATATACATCATTTACATTGCTTACAGGACCCAGATCGAGAAAAAAACGATATCCATCATTGGTTGTATATCCGGGCCATGATGGTGATTTTGATGTTGGTCCCTTAGTTCGTGGCCATGCGTCATGACCAACCCATGAGTAGGCATACATAAGCCTGAATGCCCCATTATGGTGAAGATCATCTCCCATCCACCAATCAGCAGGTGATGCAGCTACAGAAATCGCTTTCACAGCAGGATGAGACTCAACAGCAGCCGTTAAGGCAGCCCATCCTGAATATGAACCTCCATGTATCCCAACTTTACCATTATGCCCCTTAAGATTTTTCAGGAGCCATTCTATCGTATCAAATGTATCAGTGCTTTCGTCTATATCCCTGTCAGATACTTTATTCATGTTTACTGGCCTTAATACCTTAAAATCACCTTCTGACATGAATCTTCCACGTATATCCTGATAAACAAAAATGAAACCATCCTTTACAAGCAATTCATTCCTGTGTAATATTCTCCTGTATTCAGGTCCGTAATTGCCTACACTGTACCAATCTCTCTTAAACAGGATTGGATATTCTTTGGTGCTGTCATTCGGAACATAAACCTGTGTGAATAATTTTACTCCATCCCGCATAGGGATCATATATTCATGCTCCGTATAGTTTTTTAATACCAATAATCTTTGGGTGGCATTGTTATTTTCAGGATTTAATTCAAGAGATCTTTCAAAATTTTTGATTGCTATATCTATATAATCTTTTCCACCACGAATTAGTATGGCTTCCGCATAACTATCCCAGGGATCATAATGATCGGGGTATGCTAATAAATTCAATTCAAAAAGTCTGATTGCTTCAGCTATATCGCCTTTTTCTGCTGTCTGCCAGCCAAGATTATTAATTGTCTCCCTTTTGAAAAGAATTGCACCAGGATTCTTTTTCCTGAAATCCATATAGTACTCTATTGCTACAGCAGCACCTTTACTTTTGATCAACGCAATAAATTCATCTTCCTGAATAGATGAATCCCTGGTATTAGTAAAAGAATTACAAATGACCAGTAATAGTATAATAATCAGTTTCATGGATTTCAATATTTTCTAGATTCAAGCTTATATTTTTCTTGGGATTTTCTTTTTCAATGAAAGTATCATATTGATGTGATTCAATAATCATTTACACAAGTTAAGAAATGGCTGAATAATTACCAATTTTAATTGACAATCTGGTAATACCGGTTTATGTTTATTAATTATTACAATATTCCTTAACTTGTGCTGAAAAAATATTATGAAATCATATCGCAAGGAACTATGGTTTGAAACCCCAACACGCCGGGCTTTTATCAACATCACAAGCCAAGTTGATAAATGTTTACAAGAATCGGGAATAACAGAAGGCTTGATACTTTGTAACGCAATGCACATCACGGCCAGTGTTTTTATTAACGATGATGAATCAGGTCTTCATCACGACTTTGAAGTATGGCTTGAAAAGCTTGCACCTGAGAAACCATATTCACAGTATAAGCATAACAGTTTTGAAGATAATGCCGATGCCCATATCAAACGTACACTGATGGGCAGGGAGGTGGTAGTGGCAGTTACAAACGGACAGATGGATTTCGGTCCATGGGAGCAGATATTTTACGGGGAGTTTGACGGAAAACGGCGTAAACGGGTACTCGTGAAAATTATCGGAGAATGACAATACTGTAATCTCAATACGTATCGCATTATTTATACAGTATTAGCCCCCCTTCAGAGCCTGTCCCGATAGCTTGAACATAGTGAAAGCGTATCGGGAG
>CAZTXH010000382.1:0-2431 GCA_964617415.1 uncultured Rikenellaceae bacterium
TGGAGGGTTTGTAGGAAATTATATTCCTGCCCGTATTGATAAGGATACTGACACATTCTATCCGCCTGTTAAGCAGCTATCTTTCAACAGGAACCTTAACCATAATGATGGTTTGCTTGTTGGCAGAATATCTTCATCAGCGGGGATTAACTATGGTGATGCGAGAAATTTGGTAGATGAATTTGTTGCTTCTCTAAAAAAGAAACTTGAAAGAGGGGATAAGGTACGCTTCGACAATATAGGTACATTTACAAATAACGAAGAGGGGAATGTTCAGTTTGAGCCCGACCATGATGTGAATTATCACCTGGGCTCTTATGGACTTGAATCTTTCCAGTTCTCTCCACTTGAAGGATATAATGTACATAAGCGTATAACCGGCAGGAAAACAGGGAGGGATCCTGTGAAACGTGCCTCAATGAGGAAAATATTATGGCGGGCTGCAGTAATCATTCCTGTTCTGGCGGTACTCACTGCAATACCCTTTGCAACTGATCTTTTCAAGGGAAAAGTGGAGACTACTACAATCCACTGGTAACAGCTGAACTTGAGGATAACAAAAAAGCTATTGATGAGGAAGAACAGTCAAAGACTGAAGATATTATTGATGATATAAAAAACCAACCACCTGTTATTGAATCAATTGAACCAATTGCTAAAGAGGAGATGAATTACTGCCTTATAACAGGCAGCTTTAAGGTTAAACAAAATGCATATAATCAGGCAGATATACTTAGAGAGGAGGGTTTCAATCCTGAAATTCTTGATGCACCTAATGGATTCTACCGTGTTAGTGCTGTTCGGTGTAAAGACATAATATCTGCCCGCAGTAAGGCTGATAGCATTTCAATAAAATTCCCGGGAACCTGGGTAAATAAGATATAACCCGACTATTTTATCACACTCCCGTTACTTATGTCTTCGAGCGGGGAAACAAGAACAAGCTTCCCTTCTGTATCCTCTGCCATAAGTATCATTCCTTTCGATTCGATACCCTTAATAGTTCTTGGTTCAAGGTTTACAACAATAGAGATCTGTTTCCCAATCATCTCCTGTGGATTAAAATATTCGGCAATACCGGCTACTATCGTCCGGGTATCAATACCCGCATCAATACTAAGCTTAAGAAGTTTATCGGTATTGGGTACTTTTTCAGCTTCAAGAACTGTTGCTGTACGGATGTCAAGTTTTGTAAAGTCGTTAAAAGTGACAATTTCTTTTGGTGGTAGTGTTTCCATTTTTTGTGATTCTTTAGTTTGTTTTGTTGCCATTAATCTATCGATCTGGTGTTTTATTTCGTCATCCCCGATTTTTTCAAAAAGCAATTCCGACTTATCTACAGTGTGGCCTGCCAACAACAGGTCATTTCTTCCGGCATCGCTCCATTTAAGGTTAGCAAGATGGAGCCAGTTCCTCAATTTTTCCATTGAAAACGGAAGAAAAGGCTCCAGTACAATAGTGAGGTTTGCCGTTACCTGAAGAGCAATATTCATTATAGTCTTTACCCTTTCGGGATCGGTTTTGATTATTATCCAGGGTTCTTCTTCGGCAAGGTATTTATTTCCCAGCCTGGCCAGATTCATTGCTTCCCTGAGTGCTTCCCTGAATCTGTATGTGTCAAGACTTTTTTCTACTTTTTTTCTTATTTGTATGATCTCATTCAACACCATTTCATCATCCTGTGTTGTTTTTCCTCTTTCAGGTACTTTGCCTTCATAATAATTATTGGTTAGTACAATGGTCCTGTTTATGAAGTTACCCAGGATGGCGACGAGTTCGTTATTATTACGAGCCTGGAATTCTTTCCAGGTAAAATCATTATCTTTTGTTTCAGGAGCGCTGGAACAGAGAGAGTACCTTAAAACATCCTGTTTCCCTGGAAAATCAACCAGATATTCATGTAACCAGACCGCCCAGTTCCTGGATGTGGAGATCTTATCATTTTCAAGGTTCAGAAATTCATTTGCAGGAACATTTTCGGGGAGGATAAAGCTTCCTTCAGCTTTTAACATTACGGGGAAGATTATACAATGGAATACGATATTATCCTTACCTATGAAATGAACCATTTTTGTTTCATCGTCTTTCCAGTATTTTTCCCAGTCGTCTGTAAGTTCCCTGGTTGCCGAGATATATCCAATAGGAGCATCGAACCACACATAAAGGACTTTCCCCGTTGCATTTTTCACGGGTACCGGTACTCCCCAGTCAAGATCACGACTTACAGCTCTTGGCTGTAAACCCTGGTCGAGCCATGATTTACATTGCCCGTAAACATTTACCTTCCATTCTTTATGGCCCTCAAGTATCCATTTTTTCAGCCATGGTTCATATTTATCAAGAGGAAGATACCAATGAAGTGTTTCACGTAATACTGGTTTACTGCCGCTGATAGTTGAATGAGGATTTATAAGATCGGACGGGCTAAGAG
>CAZTXH010000383.1:0-2430 GCA_964617415.1 uncultured Rikenellaceae bacterium
ACCAATGTCATCCGAGTCTTTAAAAAGCAGGGTAAAGGAGGAATAAGTGACAGTCGAATGGATGAGATGACCCTTGTTCCTATCAATTTTGCACGTTCTTTTATCAACATGCGTAATCCATTTCTGGGATCCAACATTATGGTAAAAAGTAAGGAGGATATCTCGGTTCAGGAACTCAGTGATGAAGTTACGATGATTCTAAGAGCAGCAAGAAGGCTTCACCCGGGAGAGGAATCCAATTTTTCCGTTAACAAGGCAAGCCTGCTAACCCAGGTTTTTGATCCTGTTTTTGCAGGAATAAATATAGGTGGCTGGATAATCGGAGGATTTGCAATTCTTGTTGGTGGTTTCGGGATTGCAAATATTATGTTTGTCTCAGTAAGAGAAAGAACAAATATAATAGGTATTCAGAAAGCACTGGGGGCGAAACGGTTCTTCATATTACAACAGTTCCTGACAGAATCGGTATTGCTTTCCATTGCCGGGGGGCTTGTCGGTGTTTTCCTGATATTTATTGCCACACTTGTTATTAACTACCTATGGGAACTGAATATGTATCTTACATTCGCAAATATAATACTGGCAATATTTATTTCAGGAATAATTGGTATAGTTGCCGGATATGCCCCTGCTTATTCAGCCTCCAAGATGAATCCTGTTGATGCAATAGGCTACTCATTCGGATAAAATCCTGTTTTCCCCGATCCAATTTGTTAACTCAACAAATTGTCCAACAGATAATTGTTCAGCTCTTAAATCAAAATCCTTATAATCCTCCCTTTTCAGTTTAAATGCAGCTTTAACAGAATTTCTCAGTGTTTTTCTTCTCTGGTTAAAGCTGGCTTTGATAACTTTCTGAAAGAGTAATTCATCACATCCAAGTTCCTCTATCTTGTTTCTTGTAAGCCTTACTACACCTGACTTTACCTTAGGGGGAGGAGAAAAAACATATTCTGAAACTGTAAAAAGATATTCCGGTATATAAAAGGCCTGCAAAATAACACTCAGGATCCCATATGCCTTTGTTCCCGGAGGAGAACAAATTCTCTCAGCAACCTCTTTTTGAAACATGCCACATACTTCTATTATCTTATCCCTGTAATCAATTATCCTGAATAGTATCTGAGAGGAGATATTAAAAGGGAAATTTCCTATAATAGCTATTTTATCATTAAAATACTGATCAAGATCCATCTTAAGGAAATCGCCTCTTATAATCTCCTTAAGATCTGGCAGATTTTTCTTAAGATAATATGCTGATTCATTATCTATTTCAATAACTCTGAAATCCTGGAATTTTCTGTTAATCAGGAATTGTGTAAGTATGCCTTTCCCCGGGCCTATTTCAAGGACAGAGGAGTAACCCGAACCGGAAAGACTATTTGCGATTCTCCGTGCAATATCCCTGTCTTTAAGGAAATGCTGACCAAGTTTCTTTTTAGGTCTTACCATTTTCAGATCTGAAGCAGCTCCCTTCCGAATTTCCTCCAGAATGGTAATCGCTGAGTTTCAAGAAATTTTAAGAAACGTTTCAGAACGTTATAATATAATGTAATAAAGAAGAACAGTGTCATGATCCAGATCACTATAACATTAAAGATCAATGTGTCTATTTTGAGATTACCCAGCAGTTTATAGGGTGCGAAAAAATGTGCTCTTCCATATTTCGATCCAGGACTCATAAAGATTGGATCGGCTTTTTGTATAAGTCTATTTTCAGTTTCATATATTTTATTTGTATTAAGTCTGTTAAGTACAATTTCAGCAAGACGTTCGTTATAGTCTTTTTCCCTTGATCTTAAAAACTGGTCATAACCTTCCTGATTAATTATTACATTGTATAATGAATCTCGCTTACGTGATATCTCACTGCTATTTTGTCTTAAAGTAACTATCAGACTATCCAGGAACAGTTTTACATCATCACCTGTAATATCGTTGAATCTTGAATAATTGACACTGTTTATCCAGTTTCCGGGCTTCACTTCTGTTATCTCAGAGAGTTCATTTAAATGATAATTGATCTTAACAAAATTACTTTCCGAGTAGTCACGATAATCAGGATCCTTGCCAGCAAAGAGGCATTCATTCACCTTTACTCTCAGGGTTGGTATAAGAAAAGAAGAATACCACTCATTTTGGCTGAGAGCCATATCATATTCAAAGAAAGGTTTCTGGTATCTATTACTTTTAAATTGTTCAACACTAATAGCCTCGTATGCCCATCGTGTTGCCATTATGTCGCCAATTACAGGAACATATACCTTTCTGGTTAGTGATTTGTGTAATTCATCAAATCGGATCATTGCTCCTCCCAATAAGAGCTGTGGTACAAGTATCAATGGGATGAGTATATATATACTAATAGCTGATCGCATCCCGGCCGACACATTCAATCCTACAAGATTACCGAAACAGGATGTTGAGAAA
>CAZTXH010000384.1:0-2421 GCA_964617415.1 uncultured Rikenellaceae bacterium
CAAAATATTTTCAATAATATAATCAATTTATTTATCATTCCCGACACTCATATAAAATTATAAAAGAAAGCAATCAGATTTAATAATTAATAAATTGCCTTAAATATATAAGTCTATGAAGAAAAAAATCCATGTTCTGGTATTAACTATAATTATATTAATGATGATGGCTTCATGCTGGCCTGAAAAGAATCTTACCGGACCCGATTATGTAATTACTCCTCTATCAGATACAACAAGAATAAAAGGCGGGACTGTAGTATACGCTCTTCCTATGACTATATTTACTTTTCAGGTGCAAGTGGAAAGAAGCATTGAATTACCAGGACCTTATGCTGAATACGCTGAAGAATTACTTGGTTTTGAGGATGTTATAATGGATGAGAATGAATATTGGTCGATATTGAGTATGTCGGTAAATTCACATGAAGAGGCAGATCCTTCAGAATATTATGTTATCGAAAGCAATAATCTCTTTCATTCAAATGTGCTGGCTCTGAAAAAAGAGGGACTGATCCTGGATCTTGATACTGAAATTGGATTTAAACCAGTCAGTAATATTGGGAAAAAAGAAGTGAATCTTGATCAGTTCCAGTCATATGATCTTGGATCAGATGAATATTACAGAATTCAGACAGATACAGCATACAGACGGGTAAATCTGGATACAGCATTTATACGGATACCTTATATAGTAGAAACGAAAAAGAAACTTACTGTCGCTCAGCTTGCAGAAAGAGCAGCCAGGAGATTAATGGAAATAAGGGAAGGGAAAATACTTATTCTGACAGGTGAAGCTAATGTATTTCCACAGGATGATGCTGCAATTGATGAATTAAACAGACTTGAAAAGGAATACACAGAACTGTTTACAGGTAAAACAATAAATGAAAAACATACATTTACATACCAGCTTGTTCCCCGAAAAGAATTAGAGGGAAAGCCAGTAACGCTTTTTAAATTTTCAGAAGTTACAGGTCCCGGAAATCCTTCATCGGATATTGGAACAGAAGTGATTGTTATCTTCAATTCAGAACAGAAAACGAAAGATCTTACTTATATATCTTCGCAGACACCCGATCCATTTAATCCCCCGGTCGATAAACTTTTTTACCGGATACCGGATATTGTAAATATGTCAGTAAGTATAGAGGATGAGATACTATATAACTCAAGGAAACTGGTATACCAATTCGGCGAGATTTTACAATTACCCGGTAACTACATTATCGGAAAATAAAAACGCGGAACACAAGTCTATCTCACTTTACCGACAAAACTCTTCTGATATTCTTCCCAGCTTGTTGTTTTATATGCTTTATCAGCAAAAAAACTCAGGAGAGCTTCCATTTCTTTAGGAGGTCTGTATCCTGGTACGGGAGTGACACTGATTTTATTGTTTTCAAGGGTAAGGAAGACTACAGTAGGGAAGGATAGCTGACCTTTTAGCAGAGCAACTGCCAGTTGGTGGGATCTTCCGGCTTTACCGTCATTTATGAAAGTCTGACCCATGAATGTAACTGCTTCTTTTCCTTCTGCATTGAATTTAACCGGATAGAATTTTGTATTAAGTATCTCGGAGATTACCGAATTTGAAAATATATCCTGATCCATTCTTTTACAATAAACGCACCAGTCTGTATAGGTATCAATGAATAAGGGACGAGGAGATTCTTTCATGAGTTTTTCCGCTTGCTGGATAGTATACCATTTAACACCGAAACCTGAGAGGTTTTGTTTTTGAGCAAAAGAGGGACTGACTGTCGATATTATCAATAGAATGAAAACAATCTTTTTCATCGTAAATGATTTCTAATTAAGTTGACAAAAATATAATATTATCTCTCTAATATTTTCCTGAGTATTTATTTTTTTTATAAGAAACAAAAAGACGGGAAATTAGTTCAGTATTACTGATAATTTAACAGGGGATCATCCAAATTATTTTTTTACATTTACCGCTCAACATTTACTAAAGACGATTTATGGAAACAATCAGAAGAACACTGCGGGATTCAAAAACAGCTCGTTGGACTGCACTCGCAGTTATATCATTTACCATGTTATGTGGTTATTATCTTACAGATGTAATGGCTCCCCTGAAAGGATTACTTGAGGGGCAGTTACACTGGAACAGTTCTGAATTCGGATTCTTTACAAGTGCCTATGGCTGGTTCAACGTCTTCCTGCTGATGCTGATTATTGGAGGAATAATCCTTGATAAAATGGGTGTCCGTTTCACGGGAGTTATGGCTGCCTCCATTATGGTAGCAGGTACTTTCATCAAGTACTGGGCTATTTCGACTCATGTCCTTGACGGGAAAACCTGGCATTTATTATTCTGGGATGTTAATGCACAGGTCTTTACTGCTGGTCTTGGTTATGCAATTTTTGGTGTTGGTGTGGAAACTGCAGGGATAA
>CAZTXH010000385.1:0-2418 GCA_964617415.1 uncultured Rikenellaceae bacterium
GGTGGGTTCCATGTGACCTTTAAAATCAAAATTATTTACACATGAAAAGAAAATTGCTATTAATAATTTTTCTGGTTATTCTGTTTTCAGGGAATCAATGCAAAACTGCTAAAAACATCGACACCTATAATGCTGATGTTATTATTTACGGAGGCACATCAGCAGCCGTAACTGCTGCTGTTCAGGTTGTCAGGATGGAAAAATCCGTAATTATTGTCTCTCCCGACATTCATCTGGGAGGAATGTCTTCATCAGGACTCGGATTTACCGATACAGGTAACAAGGAGGTTATTGGCGGACTGGCAAGGGAATTTTATCATCTGATATACGAACATTACCAGAAACCGGAGTCGTGGAAGTGGCAGCTAAAGTCGGAATATGGAAACCGGGGCCAGGGCAGCCCTGCAATCGATGGTGAAAAACGAACACAATGGATATTTGAACCCCATGTTGCAGAAGAGGCTTTTGAGAAAATGATAGCAGATAATAAGATTACTGTATTCAGAGATGAATGGCTCGACAGGAACACAGGTGTAGAAAAGAAAGGTACCCAAATTGAATCGATCAAAACACTAAGTGGAAAAGTTTTTAAAGGAAGAATATTTATTGATGCAACTTATGAAGGTGATCTGATGGCTGCATTGGGCGTAAGTTACACAGTCGGAAGGGAAGCAAACAGTGTCTATAATGAGAAATGGAATGGAGTGCAGAAAGGTGTTTATCACCACGGACATTATTTTAAGGATAATATCTCTCCCTATAAAATTCCAGGAGATCCTTCAAGCGGACTTCTTCCTCGCATCTCACCCGATAGTCCTGGCGAAAATGGTACCGGAGATGAAAAGATCCAGGCCTATTGCTTCAGGCTTTGTCTTACACAACACCCTGATAACAAAGTCCCCATAACCTCACCTGAAGATTATGATTCAACTCAATATGAACTCCTGGTCAGGTTATCAGAAAAAAGATGGAACGAGTTTTTTAATAAATATGATCCCATTCCTAACCTGAAAACCGATGTAAATAACCACGGACCCTTCAGCTATGATAATATAGGTATGAACTGGGACTATCCCGACGCATCGTACGAAAGGAGAAAAGAAATAATACAGGAACATATCACTTACCAGAAAGGACTTCTCTATTTTACAGCTACAGACAAGCGAATTCCTGAGGAAGTGAGGGAGATAATGAATAAATGGGGATATGCAAAAGATGAATTTACAGATAACGGTTATTGGCCATATAATATATATGTACGTGAAGCCCGGCGTATGATAGGAGAATATATTATGACTGAAAATGATGTCCTGGGTAAAAGAAAGATCCCGAATCCAATCGGAATGGGTTCATATACAATGGATTCACATAATATTCAGCGATATGTTACACCAGAAGGATTTGTCCAGAATGAAGGTGATATCGGTGTTCATCCTGATCATCCCTACCAGATCGATATGGGAGCTGTTCTACCTCTGAAAGATGAATGCAGTAATCTTCTCGTACCAGTATGTGTATCAAGCTCACATATTGCATTCGGTTCAATAAGAATGGAACCTGTATATATGATCCTTGGCCAAAGTGCAGCAACAATTGCATGTCTGGCTATAGATAACAGGGAAAACCCTCGTGACCTTAGTTACGAAATGATCAGGGAAAAGCTTGAATCTGATGGACAAATACTGAATTACATGGTGCCTGAAAATTAAAGGAACGGACTCCCGTATAAAATCATCCTGTTATCATTAACATTTTTTAAAATGAATGAAATTTCATTTAGGGCTTTTCATCTCAGTTTTTTAATATCTTTGGCAACCAAATGAAATTTAACAATAAGATAGTGTCCTTTAGCCATCTCTTTTTAACAGTCTTTCTGTTATTATTTGTTACTGTTTCATTCAGCCAGCAGAATTCTGATCTGAAAGAGGCTCTTCTAATTAACAAGCTCACTCAACCTATCAATTTTGACGGTGTCCCCGATGAAGAGGCATGGCAGTCGGTTGATCCAATCGACCTTATTATGTATTCTCCCGTCTGGGGAAAGGAACCTTCAGAAAAATCTGATATCAGATTTGGTTATGATGATAAATACCTGTATGTAGGGGCAAGATTATATTATGAGGATCCCTCTATGATAAGATCGGCCAGTTATAAAAGAGACTATGAAGGTATGGGCGGTGACTGGTTCGGGTTTATTCTTGATACCTATAATGATAAAGAGAACGCCGTTGTATTTTTTACTACTCCTGATGGATTGAGGTTTGACGGCAGTATCCGGGCAGATGCAACTATCAGGACTCCGAACCAGATGCCAATGAACATGAGCTGGAACACATTCTGGGATGTTGAATCAAAAAAGGGCTCTGAAGGATGGACAACGGAAATGAGAATCCCCCTATCCAGTATACGGTTCCAGGA
>CAZTXH010000386.1:0-2408 GCA_964617415.1 uncultured Rikenellaceae bacterium
ATTTCAGGTATTTTTCATCGATATTATTCGTTTCTTCCTTGGCCATATTTATAAATTTCTCGTGTGGCGTATGGGCGAGATCATTTATTTCGATGTTGAGATTTTTCTTTTTTAAAGCAGAGATTATTTGCTGCATTCGATCCTTGGTCCATAGTGTATAATAATCCCGTGCAATACAAACCGGCAGGAAGAGCGTCCATCCGAAAGTAGTAAGTGGTTCATCATTATTGATGACTTTCATGATATGAGCCATGTATTTGGCCATAAACAATTCCGAATCATCAACATAGGTGTCAAAGTTCCATATCCGAAGGGTTTCGTTATAACCGTTTCCTGCCGGAATCGTCTGGGCATCCATCAACACATAATCGAGTTGATTGAGTACTTCAGGAGAAAAATTCCTGGACCATCCCGGGGACATGGGCTGCAAACCTATATAAACAGGATAGGGAAGAAGCGATTCAATGTATCTTTTCAGGCTGGCATCATCATTGACACCATATCCGGGATTAACCATAACCCCAAATTGGACACCGGTTTTTTTGCTGATCTGCATCAGCTGGTCTATCGAAAGAGTGTTGGCAAGATGAACATGAAGGTCAATCAGAGGGAAATCATCTCCACCGTATTCATTTATATTACCGAGCAGTGGTGATACAGTCAGCATACCACCGGCGAAACCTGCATTTTTAATAAAGGTTCTACGTTTCATTTTCTTGATTTTAGATGATTAATGATTATAAAGGTATGATTAAATTTTCAGTGTTCAGGGTTCCGCGTTGACATTGGTGCCTGTTCATGGAAAATGAACCTGTTCAGCATCCCACATTCAGGATTTTGAATGATTTATCATACTTCAGTTCTTTCTCTATAAAGTCGCATTCCCCCAGGGTTCCCTGCGTAAAGCTCTCCGAATCGTAAATTTTTCCATAGTTCCGGAAAAGATTTTCATACCATTGTTCTTTCATAAATAAGATTTTTGCCGGCTAAAGTATGAAATGTTTTTGATTACATAGGAAAGAGATCCGTAAGGAGTATAAAAACAATTCAGAGAAACCAATAGAATTATTAATCAGGGAAGGACAGTTTCAATACATGTAGCTTAAAAATTTATAACTTTGCAACTAAAGAAACATTATTACAAATCCGGACAGAAAAACTTGAGGAGCCATGAAAAAATTACCGGCATTTTTGATAATGTTAATCGTAATAATTACGGGAAGTTCCCATCTGCTTCTCTATAGCCAGACGCCGGAGGGGATGGTAAAATATACATCCGAATTCAGGTTTGCCGATGGTATATTCCCTGATTTCGATGCAGCTAAAAACAACAGACCCATACCAAAAGCAAAAATTGTTACTACCCTTGATTATAGCAGTAAAGACTTCTTTACAAAACTGATGGAAGATGAAGAAATTTATTATTATGACACTGCTGGTGTGAAAAAAGATGTGAAAAAGTCCGATATATGGGGGTACGCAGATAATGGGATTCTTCACATGCAGATCATGGATAGTTTCAATCCTTTCACTTTCATGGGGAAAATTTGTCATATTATTGTCGAGATTACATATAATGACTCTATTTACTATGATCCTGTTAGCAGACGCTATATCTATCCTTATTCACCATACAGCGATTACGGAGATCCTTATACTTATATTGATCCTTATTCCCGCAGGTATTATGACCGAAGGTATATGCCTCAGGATATTGAGGATCCGTCAAGCGAGCTTGATCAGTATCTTATTGATTTTGAGACAGGTGATATATGGGAATACGATGTAGAGGGTGTAAAATCATTGATAAAAGATGATACTGAGCTTTACAATGAATTCCGAAAACTCCGGTTCAGGATGAAAAAAAGAATGATGTTTTCATATATCAGAAGGTATAATGAAAGGAATCCGCTGTATATACCTGAAAGCAAATCAGATTAGGTAAGTACAGGCTCTTCGAAGGGGGAGAAAACGTTGAAACAAAAAGGAGGGTGAGGTATGCACCCGTCAGAATAATAATATGGGTTCATTTCTTTCCTTCCTTAACATGAAGATCGAGCTGCGGAAATGGAATTACAATACCATTTTCAGTAAATCTCCTGTTAATTATTCTCCTTATATCGCTTTTCACCTTCTCAATTCTGAACACATTTTTACTGAAAAAGAGCAGCTGGAAATCGAGTGAAGAATTACCGAAATCTACCAACCTGGCCTCTATAAGGTTCTTTTCAGTTATATCAGGATGTTCTAATGCGCTCTCTTCCAAAATTTTGATAACAAGATCAACATTACTGCCATAAGCAACCCCTACATTAATCCTGAAACGGGTCTTTTTTGACTGGTGGCTCCAGTTTATTACTTTACTGGTTGTGATTTGTGAATTGGGGATTATGACAACAATATCATCT
>CAZTXH010000387.1:0-2403 GCA_964617415.1 uncultured Rikenellaceae bacterium
GAGTAAAGTAAAGCCTTTCCCGGAATCTGAAAAGATTCTGGTGGCTTTCTTTTCATACAGTGGAAACACCCGAAAAATTGCCAAACAAATCCACCAGTATATTGGCGGAAATATATTTGAAATACAAGCTGTTAATAATTACTCTGCCAACTACAACGATGTTTTGGCAAGGGCAAAACAGGAAATAATGTCAGGTACTAAGCCCGTACTGAAAGGGAAAGTGAAAGATATTGAGAATTATGATGTTATTTTTATTGGTTACCCCATTTGGTGGAACACATTTCCGGCACCAGTGTTATCATTTTTAACTGAATATAATTTTGATAGTAGAATAATCATTCCTTTTTGTACGCATGGAGGTGGAGGTTTTGGGCGAAGTTTTTATGACATTGCCAGGTTGTGTTCCAGAGCAAACGTAACGGACGGGTTTTCAATCAATGGTTATTCTGTAAATGAAGCCAAACAGGAAATAATAAAATGGATGAATAACATTAAAACATTATAATATACCGGTCAATTATAAACAACGCTATGGCAAAGAAAGACATTTTCGAACGGGATTCAAAAACAAAACAAGTTATATATGAATACAAAAAGACTTATTGTCACGATATTTACAATTTTAAGCTTATTTATTACCTTGCAAGCAAGAAACAATATGATAGAAGATCAATTACTAAGTGTCAAACAAAAAAGTATTGTCAGCATTTCCAGTTATACAGTTCAGGGGAAACTGGAAGAGCTTAAACTGGCACTGAATGAAGGGCTCGATGCAGGATTAACCATTAATGAAATTAAGGAAGTCCTGGTGCATCTGTATGCCTACTGTGGATTTCCCAGGAGTCTTCAGGGTATAAACACATTGATGTCCGTTCTTGACGAAAGAAAAGCAAAAGGAATCGATGATAAAGTTGGAAATGAAGCTTCGCCAATTAAAGAAAGAGGAGACAAATACGAAAGAGGGAAAAAGGTTCTGGAAGAATTAACCGGGCAAAAACAGACCAGGCCTGTTTCCGGATTCGGAGCTTTTAGTCCTGAAATCGATACATTCCTGAAAGAGCACCTTTTTGCCGATATTTTTGAACGTGATTTGCTATCTTATTTTCAACGGGAACTGGCTACAATTGCAGCCCTGGCAAGTATGAATTCCGTTGATCCCATGTTACAGGCACACTTGAATATGGGAATGAATGTGGGAATCACTCAATCTCAACTGGAAGATTTATTCTCTATCATAGATACTACTGTAGGAAAAAGTTGGGCAGAAAATGGCAGGAAAATCTTGAAGGACGTACTCCAAAACAGAAATTATAAATAAAGTCACGATTAAGTTCATAGAAAAGAAACATATAATTAACAATAAACATTTACAGATTATGAAATCTGTTATTCTAACATTCATTTTAGTATTTATCAGTTGTTCATTACAGGCACAACAGGATTTATATGGCAGAAATCAGATTACTTCTCCTGAAATACATACTGACCATACTGTAACCTTCCTCCTTAAAGCCCCTGATGCTTCAAAAGTAACAATCTCAGGTGATTGGATGCCAAGTCAAATATTTACCAGCTCATCCAGAGATATGCAGTTGGGAAATGACGGAGTCTGGTCATACACCACAGAGGCTTTAGAACCTGATATGTACAGATACTCCTTTTCAGTTGATAGTGTGCGGACAATTGATCCGAACAATGCACATGCTTTTCGAGATGTAGCAAATATTTCCAATATTTTTCTTATAGAAGGAGGTCAGGCCGACTTTTACAAGGTTAACAAAGGACCCCATGGTTCAGTTACATTCAGATGGTATGATTCTCCGGGAAATGATAAAATAAGAAGAATTTCTATTTATACACCTCCCGGCTACGAAACCAGCGATATAAATTATCCTGTCTTATACTTACTTCACGGAATTGGGGGTGATGAAGACGCCTGGCTGGGTTCTGGCAGGGCTGCACAAATTATTGACAACCTGATTGCGCAAGGCAAAGCCAAACCTATGATAGTGGTAATACCAAACGGCAATGTTTCTCAGGAAGCAGCACCGGGTGAATCAAGTGAGGGATTTGTAACACCAACTTTTATGCTGCCCAATACCATGGATGGCAAGTTTGAAGAGACTTTTACTGATATCATGAAATTTGTGGAAATTAATTACCGTACTATAGAAAATAAAGAAGGTCGTGCTATAGCGGGCTTATCCATGGGAGGATATCATGCCGCATACATTTCAAGATACTATCCTGACACATTTGATTACATGGGACTGTTCTCTCCTGCATTGAATAACAAACCCGAAGACCATCCTTCTGCCCGTGTATACCAGAATCTGGATGAGAATCTTAAGAAGCAGATGACCAACGGGTACAAATTATACTGGATTGGAGTTGGTGTTGATG
>CAZTXH010000388.1:0-2391 GCA_964617415.1 uncultured Rikenellaceae bacterium
CCAGTACCCAGTACCCAGTCTATCTCTCATGCACCTGCTTCTCTACAACTACATGAGTATATTCTGTAAGTATCAGTTTTAAAACAACAATCAAACCTATAAGAGCTGGTTTCTGGGCGATCTGCTTCCATGGTGCGTTAATGAAATATCCAAATGCATAAGGCAATACAGTACCATTCAGCAGAAGGAAATAAATCAACGCTATAAGTTTATTACCTGAGCGATATATGTTATTTATACTTGACATAGAATAAAACCACAGAGAACCAACCACCATTGCTCCTCCTACAGAGTGGATTGAATTAATAACATCACATGGTAGCATAAGGAGGAGATAACCAGCTCCGCATACTCTGAAGAATATTCTATACAATCGTTCTGTGATCGTATTGCTTATTTTAAAACAGATGATTGAATTAAGGATGCATCCGGTAACATAAATGATGAATGATAATGCATTATTATTTCCACCGGGAGTTTTGATTCTGCCAAGGTAACTATAGGCATAATCCCAGAAGTGAAACTTCTCTCCGTATGTGAGAATGCCAAGAATAAAAACAATGATTGTATTTGCCAGATAAAAATTCATGAGGTTATTAAGCCTGTGATTATTCACAAGGTCATCAGTATCCTCATGACTCTCTCTGTAAAAGAGCATAACTCCATGAATGAATTAAGTTAGAAAGTTAAGAAAAACCGAAATGAAAATCAAGAATTTTCAGAAAACCATAGTATCTGAATTTATTCAGGCATTGATAAATATCAATGAATAAAGATGTTAGTCATCGGCCTTTCAGCTTTCTGATTTCGTTGAAATGATCCATACCCATCTTTTCGATCTCGATACGTTTTTTCTGCCGGTATGCTTCAAATTCGACCTTATGTTCCTCGAGATCTTTTTTGGTCCTGAGCATCACTGAAAGATTTCTTTTAAAAATCAGGAATCCTAAAACAAGAAGAACTATGAGGATGCCTATTATGATCCACATAATAGAATTGTAAAGATTCTCGTTGAGATTCATTCCAAGTACCTGGATACTCTCTTTTGTATTAACAGCATCATCGAGCAGGATTTTCGTCTCCTCAAGAGAGGCACTAAGAGAATCAATCCTTTCTATGAGGTTTTTATTCATTCCTGCCAGAATGTTTACCTGTCCCTTTATCATAGATAGAGAATCAACTGCATTTCTTTTTATCATTTGGAACATATCTTCCCGTATTGCACGGTAGTTCTCATAGATTCTTGTCCTTTCCTGAATATAGTTCATCTGTTCCCTGAGGGTTCCCTGTTCAAGAATTTCAGGTATTGACAACTGGCTTATACCACTTGGAGCTCCTGCAAGTAAAATAATTATGGCAAATGTGAATCTAAGAAAAGGTTTAGTCATGACTTAAATTTTTTTCTGGCACTAAAGTTAATAGCAATCTCTCATCAGATTGGACGAAATATAACTTTAATTATTATAAATATAAAATTTCCATCTTAGCACGAGTTTGGTAAATAAACTCAAATATACTAAATTTCATGATCGCACGATAGCACTGTTGCAAGATCGCATGATCATTATGGTTATGAAGAACTATCTCAAAAAGCTGATCGAAGAGGGTGAAAATCAATATGTTGATTTTAAGTTCTGTGTCACCGACAGCAGGAAGATAGCAAGGACGCTGTCAGCTTTTTCCAACAGCGATGGTGGAAAGATATTGATAGGAGTGAGGGATAATGGTTCCATTGCAGGTATAAGAACTGAGGAGGAGATTTATATGGTTGACACAGCAGCACATCTTTTTTGCAGACCTGAAGTATCTTACTCAATAAAGCAACATGTAACGGAGGGAAAAACAATTCTCGAAGTAGATGTGATGAAGGGTAACAAAAGACCATACCAGGTAAAAGATGAAAACGGAAGGTGGCGGACATACTTCCGACACAATGACCAGAACCTGATTGCAAATCGTGTTCTTCTTCAGGTATGGAGAAAAGAGATGAGAAAACGGGGTGTAATGGTGAAATTCGGAAAGACTGAAAACCTGCTTCTTGATTATTTGAAACAGAATAGATCAATAACAATATCAAAATTCAAAAAAATTGCCAGGATCTCCTCCTACAGGGCTGAATCGATACTGGCAAACCTGATTTTATTTGAAATCCTGATTATGCATGCATCAGAAAAGGGATTTAGCTATGAGCTTTATCCCGAAGAGCCTTAAGTTATTCGTTTTGAAAATCAGATGTCGGAGATCTTATCTGTTGCAGTAAATTCTATGGGAAAACCGATAAGTGACCCAATATATTCGCCCCTCTCGAAAATGTAAATATCATCTTCTTCATAGAACCATTGAATTACAAGATGCCAGCCATTTTCAGTGACTATTGTGACTGACTCTTAA
>CAZTXH010000389.1:0-2386 GCA_964617415.1 uncultured Rikenellaceae bacterium
CCTGTAAGATTTGCAGCAAATATATCTGGTGTGGTTGAAATATAAATGATACCTATAACAGGACCCAGGATCAATGTGATTATCATCAGTACAGCCTGGATAACATCAGTATAAACAACACTTCTGAAACCTCCGTATACTGTGTATGGAATTATTATAGCAGCAGTGATAAGCACTCCCACTCCGGGTTGCAATCCAAAAAGGGTATACAGTGTTTTTCCTCCACCAAGAAACTGTGCTCCAACATAAAAAAAGAAGAAGAACACAATGGCAATACTGGATAC
This sequence comes from uncultured Rikenellaceae bacterium, assembly GCA_964617415.1. Taxonomy (GTDB): domain Bacteria; phylum Bacteroidota; class Bacteroidia; order Bacteroidales; family VadinHA17; genus LD21. The sequence goes on from CAZTXH010000389.1 coordinate 285, forward strand.
CAGTCTTAAGGTCTTTCCTGTTTCTCCATGTCTTGCTTCCAGGAATTCAGTGAATGTTGCCACATTGTATTTTTCGGCTTCATCACGAAGTCTCCAGGCAATCAGGGCCCATGCAGTAATGATACCTGCCACACATCCTATGGCTGTCCATATTTCTGTAAGTCCCATTGCATAAGCTGCACCCGGTAATCCTAATAATGCCCACGAAGATTCTCCTGTTGCCCTTTCTGAAAGAGCAGCAGCCCAACCTGGGAGTCTTCTCCCTGCAATGGCAAAATCATTTCCTGTTTTGACTTTTCTTCCCTGGTAAACACCCCATGAAACCAAAAGCGTAATGTATGTGACCATTACAACTACTATTACTATCTGGTTTTCCATAAAGATCTGCTTATCCGATATGATCCAAAAATAATAAAAGAGGGGCTAAAGCCCCAAATTATATATTTAAATAATCTACCGTTGGCTAAAGCCAACGGCAATCTAAGTTATGATTCTTTCTTATTCTTTTCATTAGCCGTCGGCTTCAGCCGACGGTAAATATTATCCCAAAAAACAGGGCTTTAGCCCAATAAATATCTTCCTTGTTAAAGAAATGCACTTATGCTATCTTAGCATCCTGATATATAATCTGGATTAAGAAGCTATGTCTATTATAGTTCAGGGAGTTACAAAGCATTATGGAGAACAGAAGGTTCTTGATAATGTCTCTTTCAAAGTGAGTACAGGCGAAATAGTTGCTTTTTTGGGTCCCAACGGAGCAGGTAAAACAACCATGATGAGGATAATAACAGGGTTCATACCTGCAACTTCGGGCTCAGTGCTGGTAAACAGTATCGACACTTCCTCTGATGATCCTGAAATCAAGAAAAATATTGGTTATCTGCCTGAAAATAACCCCCTCTATCCTGAAATGTATGTAAAGGAATACCTGAGATTTGTTGCTTCAATGTATAAACAGCTTAATTCAATAAGAAAACGGGTAAATGATATAATAGAAATAACCGGACTATCTGCCGAACAAAACAAAAAGATAGGATCTCTTTCGAAAGGCTACAGACAGAGAGTAGGTCTGGCACAGGCTCTGATACATGATCCGGAGGTACTTATACTTGATGAGGCAACCAGCGGCCTTGATCCGAACCAGATAGTTGAGATAAGAAACCTGATAAGAGATGCCGGCAGAGAAAAAACAATCCTGCTGTCAACACATATTATGCAGGAAGTGGAGGCAATTTGCGGCAGGGTGATAATAATTGACAAGGGAATAATCGTAGCTGATGAGGACAAAAGCAACATCTATAAAGTGATTAAGAGACAACGACAGATAGTCCATGTGGAATTTGATAAGGATCCTGAAGAAGAAGCTTTAAAAGGTATAAGGAATATTAATAATACCCGGAAGGTAAAAAAAGGCCTATGGTATATCGAAGCTGAAGGTGAAGAAGATATAAGACCGGTTTTGTTTGATTTTGCAGTCAAAAATAACCTTACGGTTCTTTCCCTTAAAAAAGAGGAAAGTAACCTTGAAGAGGTATTCAGACATCTGACACATAATTAATATTTTTGTTTTTCTGATTTTTTTATTTGCTTTGTATCTGTAATTATCTGGTGGAAAGATTTGAGCTGATTGCAACCACAGGAAAAAATGCTAAAATGCACAATCTTCCAATTTAAATCAACCAATCTTCCCGTCATTTGTTCAGGTACTTAAGGCAGCCAAGCTATTAAGTGCTTAAAATGATATAATAATAATCAGATGAGACTATATCAAAAGTCCTTTGTGTCTCTTGGTGATGAACTTTGTGTTCTTTGTGGTAAAATAAAATCCTTGAACCACAAAGGATCACAAAGGTGTGCACAAAGAACACTAAGGTAAAAGAATGTGTAATAATTATTATTGATACAACTCTCTTAACTTAAAAATTTACTATGGGATATTTTTTTACTTCAGAATCAGTATCAGAGGGACACCCGGATAAGATAGCAGATCAGATATCAGATTCACTGCTTGATGAATTTCTTAAGTGGGATGCCGACTCAAAAGTTGCCTGTGAAACATTTGTAACAACCGGGCTTGTAGTTTGCGGAGGTGAGGTGAGGAC
>CAZTXH010000390.1:0-2384 GCA_964617415.1 uncultured Rikenellaceae bacterium
CCACAACCTATCGAAGGAGCTTTATCCTGTTGTATACATTCAATAAAATATTCAAGCTCTTTTTCATAAGGATCATAATCATCATAAACAGGCTTCTGATGCATATCACTGTTTGCCGGCCACTTTAACAATCCTTTCCCGTTTTTATTTATATACTCCAAACAGGTTTTTCCGGTACTGAGTCTGAATCCTGTTGTAAAAGGATAGGTTTCCGGCATGATAAAACCGCTTTCTATCAGAACATTTACATCACTGTATCCTAAGATTGCATTTATATATGCCGTATAGTTCTTACCGATCATATTTTTTTTTGCGAATACCCACGATGGCATGCCGAAGAGAGAGACTGCATAATCAATATCATGAATGGCTAAATCATAAATTATACCCCCGCTCTTCCTGTCGGAAAGCATCCAGTTTCCATCGGACCAACTGGGAGGAGGACCGTACCTTGAAAACGTAATGCATCTGATACCATCAAGTTCTTTATTTCTTACCATGTCGGAAAGCTTCTTATATTCAGGCCAGAATCTTACTACATGAGCAACCATTAATTTTCTGCCATACCTTTCAGATGTATCAACAATTTCTTGTGCTTCTTCAACAGAGAGAGACAAAGGTTTCTCGCATATAACATGCTTTCCCTTCTTGAAACTCTCCAGCACTGATTCCTTATGGAACAGGGTGGGAAGACAAACATCCACAAAGGCAACATCATCACGCAATGAGCTTTTCAGGTCGGTAAAGCTTTCACATGAATACTTCGTTGCAAAATCCAATGCCTTGCGCTCATTCCTGTCAACAACAGCGAAGAGCTCCACTCCTTCAATATTCCGATAGGCACCGGCATGAGTTTCGCCCATAAAACCTGCTCCGGCAATAACACATTTCACTTTAGTATTGCTCATAAATGTACAACTTTTCCTGTCCTCACAGCTTCATAAATCGAAAGAATCACCCTGTCATTATTCATGCCTGTTTCACCGTTTATTGTCGGTTCCTTTCCCTCTTTAACATTTTTCACAAAGTCTTCTACTTCCAGGGCATATAATCCTTTTGACGAAATATTATCGTATATGGTAACTTCACTTTCCTCATCCCTTACCTGGCTGGCATCATAACCCGAGTTGTTCTTGTTTATAAGCACTTCGAGTCTGCCTGTCGCATCCTGTCCAATCGTACCTTCACCAAAAATACTGCCTTTACTTCCATATATCTCTAATCTGTTTTTTGATGCATTGTCAGGAACGCAAAAGTAGTTGTCTACAATACCGTGTGAACCGTCTGCAAATTTCAGAATAATGGTCGACGCGTCTTCTACCGGAGGATAATTTTGTACTATATTGTCTTGAAATCCAATTACCTCCTTAATGCCTCCGAATATCGTCTGTAGCAGGTCTACACAATGGCCTCCCATGTCCATAAGTGCACCTCCATGGCTTATGCTGTAATTCTGCCGCCAGTTGCCGTCCATCTTCGGAAACCAGCACGTAAGTTGAGCACGTCCCATAACCGGCTTTCCTATCTGACCCGAATCAACAATCTCTTTTGCCTTTTTGTTATAGGGGTTATATCTCATACAATATGCGATTCCAAGCTTGACTCCGTTTTCCCTGCAAGCCTCGATCATTTTCCTGTCATCCTCAAGACTGGTTCCCATTGGTTTCTCAAGCAGTATATGCTTTCCATGATTCGCAGCATTGAGAACCGAATCCAGATGCATACTCTGAGGTGTCGCAATATATACAGCATCCAGATAATCCAGTGCCAGCAGGTCGGTTTCATCTGTGAACCATTTTATACTGTACTTCTTTCCCACTTTTTTTGCCGATTCGGGGTTTGGAGTCATCACTGCGGCAACCTCAATATCATCCAGAAATTTCAAAATTTCCGGAATGGTTCTCCTGTAAGCAATTCCACCTGCTCCAATCACTCCAAATTTAAAACCCATAAGACTGCCCCCCTGCAAAATCAACTTTTATTTGTTTCCACCACCGTACTGTTAAAAACACTATATAACTGTACCAGTATCAACTTAGACTATAATCCCTGATTAATTTCTTTTTCGTTATTATAGTTTCGCATTATATCCCTATTTTGCACGTAATGTCAATATATATTTTCGTATTTGTAAATATATAAATTTGAGAGGCCTTTGCAAATTTGTTTGGCAATTCAGACTTGACAATTTGAGGCTTGAGGGGAACGTCGGGGCGAGGTAGTCGGTAAAATCCAACTTTCCGATATGGTTTTCCTTGAGCTCCATTCTGTTTTTGCCACGGAAAGGACCGAAACGGATCTTACGTAAGCGGCAATAAGTCTGGAAAGCTCTGAGGAAGAACTGAGCGTGGTAGAAGGAAGTGAATCCCTTGGTGGGTTGATAC
>CAZTXH010000391.1:0-2374 GCA_964617415.1 uncultured Rikenellaceae bacterium
AGTAACATCTGCAAAGATTATTTTTGACAAATACTCTGGAAGAAGCAAAGGATTTGGTTTTGTTGAAATGCCTAATGAAGCTGAGGCAAAGAAAGCCATTGAAGAATTAAACGGCTCGGAGGTACAAGGAAGGAGGATTATTGTAAACGAGTCAATCGAAAGATCCGCCAGAAGGAGAGATTTCAGGGGTAATAATTCAGACAAAAAAAGCCCAGACGAATAGGCACAGGATAATTAAACCCATTAACAAAAAACAAGTATTATGAAAGGCACTGTAAAATGGTATGACAGGGTAAAGGGTTACGGATTCCTTCAGACAGAAGATAATACAGATATCTTTGTCCACCGAACAGGTCTGGAGATGTCACAATCCGAGCTTGAATCAGGTCAGCCTGTTGAATTTGAAGTTGAACAGCGTGAAAAAGGACCTGTAGCCATCAAGGTAAAGAAAGCTGAATGATCTAACAGTTATTTATAAAAAGAGGCCGTATTTTTTCACGGCCTCTTTTTTTACTCCATCTAATAGCTGTTTATACTAATTGCCATGGTTTACGGTACTCATAGTGCAGAAGTTCAGTAGCTGCACCATCTTCATCATCAACAAATGTTTCTGTTTCCGGATCCCATTTAATGGTTCTTTTCAGATCACATGCAATATTACCCAGAGTACAAACAGTACAGCTGCTATGGGCTATTTCTACAGGAACGACAGGATCCTGGCGTGATTTAACAGCTTCTATGAAATTAAGCTGATGAGGTATTCTGGTTTCATAAGGTCCTTCCTCCACTTCTTCAGTTTCCGGAGGCATAAGTGACGGATCTGAAGCATTGAAGCCCCCACGCCAAACCTCAATCCATCCATCATCACCAATGAATTTAACACCTTTTGTTTTCTCTTCATTAAATGGTTCCGATGTCATCACAACCCCATTTGCATATTTCCACATAATAAATTCTGTTCCGTCATCGATAGGTGATATTTCAACCGGGCCGTTTTTATCCATACCAAGGCCCCACTGAGCAATATCAAACATATGAGCACCCCAGTCTGTGGTAAATCCACCACCCATCTCCTTATACCATCTCCAGGCTCCCCAAAGCTGTTCATTCTGCTCCGGATCAAGGGATATAGGAGGATTAAGCTCATGGTTATAATGAATATCACCTGGTAATGGTCCGAGCCAGAGATCCCAGTTAAGGTCATCCGGGATCGGTTCTTCAGGAAGATTATACGGAGTAGGTGGAGCTCCAACATAAGCAAATACCTGGGAGATATTCCCAAGTTTACCCTCCTGTACCATTTTGACAGCATGCTGGAATTCAGAACTTGAGCGTTGCTGGCTTCCCAGTCCGAATATCCTGTTTGTCTCACGTACTACTTTCCTCAATTCCTGACCTTCTTTAATGGTGAATGTCATAGGTTTTTCACAATATATATCCTTACCTGCCCTGCATGCGGCAATGGCTATTAATGCATGCCAGTGATCGGGGGTTGCTATGACAACAGCATCAACATCATCAAGAGCTAAAAGATCCTCAAAATTCTCGAATGTCTGAACTTCCGCTTTGGTACCAGCTTCTTCATGAAAAGCCTTTACCCGTCTTTCAAAACGTTCGCGTTTTATTCCATATACATCACATCCTGCCACTGCTCTCACTCCCGTAACATGCATAAATCCATTCAGAAGGTGCATTGCCTGCTGCCCCAGACCAATGAATCCAAGACGAATACTATCGTCCACTACTTTTGGCTTACAACCTGTTAGATGAGGTATAACTGCTACACCGGCTGCTCCTGCTGCCGTAGTTGTCAGAAACCGGCGTCGTGTCCATAACTTTTTTTGTTTCTCCATAGTGTCGTGTTTAATAATAGTTGGTTAATTGTTAAATATTAAATAATACTTTCTTTATGCCGGAGGCATAAAATTAAGCTTTTTTCAATAAAAAATTATGTTTTACTTGAAGATTATCGGTAATTTTCTCAGAATCTGCCATAAATTGAATACTTACCGGTGTTACAGTAAATAGATGAGTAAAGAAACAATCCATTGACATTGGTTATCATCTTTCTTTCCAGATGAAGTATAGGTGATCCTCTCTTTAAATTCAGGAAATCACTGATTTCAGGTGAAGCAGGAATAGCTTTAATCCTTTGTTCACCGCCCTTTATTTCTATATGATAATGCTCTCTGAGTATTTTAAAAAGCGATCTGTTTTCAAACTGTCGTGAAGTGATCCGGGGCAGGTTTATATTTGCAATATAGCTGATATCATAAAAAATCGGCACATCTTCGAGTAACCTGACTCTTTCCATGTAAACACAACCGGACTCCTTCTCGAGATCGGAAAGAGGAAACATAAAATCATCACTCCA
>CAZTXH010000392.1:0-2049 GCA_964617415.1 uncultured Rikenellaceae bacterium
CCTCTATTTCTTAACACACCCCATGCTTCCTCGATAGATATATTTCTAAGTCTTTCAAGGAGTTCATCTGGTACTTTTGGTCTTCCATCTTCAAATCGTTCTCCTTTCCAGTCAGAGGTCAACGAAATAATATATTCGGGGCTGGAACCAACATTTTGGGCCTTTGAAATCAAAAAGGCCAGAAAAAATACTGTAAGACAAAGAATTCTTTTATTCATAATTGTAGTGTTTTATATTAAATAAATAGAATGAATTTACATCTATGCTCCCGCATAGACCAGTAATGCCAATCCCACCAGGTATGCCAGGAACATAAATAAAATCAGAGAGTTAACCTGTTTTGATGCTCCCTTGAATTCTTTCCAGATAAATACACCCCACAGTGCTGCTATTAAGGTTGCACCCTGGCCCAGTCCGTATGATATTGCAAAACCGGCTTTGCCTGCTGCTAAAATACTCATTGACATTCCAATATTCCAGATCACCCCACCCAATATACCTGTAAGGTGGACATTAACACTACCCTTTACATAATCCCTGAACGATAGTGGAGTGCCCTCGAAAGGTCTTTTCATTATTATATAATTGAACAATAAATTACTAACCAGGACACCAATAGAGAAAAAGAAAACAGCTGAGTAGGGGGTAAGCTTTCCGGATTCCGGCGAAGCGAAATCTTCAGCCATAGAACTGGCTACAAAACGGTAGAAAAGAGCCATCAGTATACCGGCAGATACTGACAGGAGTATACCTTTCTTAGAGACCTTCTTCAGCGATGTACTATGTTTTTTATAAGCCAGAGCATCAATGATGATAGCTGTAATTATCAGGGCTAAACCGATAAACAGAATAACAGGATTCCCTTTAGGTGTAAAAATATAGTTTATAATTACACCGAGAGCAAGAGCAATTCCCACACCAACAGGAAAGGCCACCGCCATGCCCGCAATAGCCATTGCTGCTACAAGTAGGATGTTGGAGGCATTGAATATTACACCACCCAGGATGGAATTAATTATGCTCTTCCCTTCAGCCTGTGCAATATCTGCTGTAAAGCTTCGGCCCTGTTCCCCAATACTCCCCAGTGTAAAACCAAGAATAATGGAGAAAATAACAATCCCTAATACATAATCAAGGTAAAAGAGTTCAAAACGCCAGGATTTGCCGGTCAGTTTCTGGGTGTTACCCCATGAACCCCAGCATAGCATGGTAATTATGCAAAGAATTACTGCCAGTGGATAAGATTGTGGTATGAACATTATTGTAAGATAAAAGCCAAAAGATAAAAGTAAGAAGTAAGAAGTAAGAAGTAAGAAGTAAAAAGTGTTTGACTAAGAATAAAATGTTATTCAAATGAAAAGTTAAAGTTATCGCTCTTCTTTGGAGCTGTCTTAAAGATCTTGGCTCCTGTGATATAGACACGTGTTCCATTCGATTCAGGTCGTTTTTCTCCTTTAACGACCAGCCTGATCTTATGCTCACCAGGTTGCAGGTTAATAACATGCCAGATGCATTCTGTATGCTGCTGTTCAGCAAAATAATAGTATGTATCGATTGACCGGTGAAGGGTTCCGTCGACATAGACATCAGCTAAGCCTCCATCCTTAAACCAGTTACCGTGAATTGAGATACCTGTACCCTGGAATGAAATTTCAACCTCATCACCTGCATTTTCAGCATACATTGATTGTCGAATTTTCTGATTATTCCTTCCTGTGACCTCATAAGGTTTCCAGTTACCTTTAAATGACCATTCCTCTTCATCAAAGACAGGGATCCATCTGTCAAAAACAAGATCAGGGAAAGCAACTTCCAGCTCAGGTGCCTCGGGAGACTGCAATTTTACACTGATCTTATTACTTTTGATATTACCTCCATTATCAGAAATAAGATCAAGAGCATAATTATATGTGCTTTCAACAGCGGTATTAAATGAATATGTAGTATGGATAAACAGCGAGTCACCGATTGCTTTTACTCCATCCTGCATATCCTGTGGTAATTCACTGAATCCTTTAATTACTCCTATTACGGCAAGTGCATTTGAAG
>CAZTXH010000392.1:2059-2369 GCA_964617415.1 uncultured Rikenellaceae bacterium
ACAATCCGAATCCTGGCCGCAGCGGGTCGATATCTCAAGGGTTTTTACAGGATCTCCTTCCCCGTAGAGCAATCCCATTACTATATATGCACCATTAAGCTTTGCGTCAATATTAAAAGGGGAACCCGCACCACAGATATCAACATCACCCCATTTGTTTTCAAGTTCCTGCCACGCTGCTCTCCAATCATCCGGATATTGTTCGTGAAGTTTTATTACATCCCTAACGATCTTATTGTAATCACTCTCAGCGGGAATTGAAAGGAGTGCCTTATTAATAATCTGCGTAATATCTGTATTAAAATATGCT
>CAZTXH010000393.1:0-2367 GCA_964617415.1 uncultured Rikenellaceae bacterium
GCTTTTAGGTATATCATAATGGATGACGAATCTTACATCCGGTTTATCTATTCCCATTCCAAAAGCTATAGTAGCAACAATAACATCTGCTTCTTCCATAAGAAATTTGTCCTGGTTCTGGGTTCTGGTTGCTGAATCCATACCAGCATGATATGGAAGAGCCTTAATGCCATTTACCTTAAGGACTTCAGCCATCTCTTCCACCTTTTTCCGGCTAAGACAATATACAATTCCTGATTTACCTGGATTATTCTTAATATATTTTATTATTTCTCTTGTAACATCCTGTTTTGATCTGACCTCATAATACAGGTTAGGCCGATTGAAAGATGATTTAAAAACATTCGCTTTAAGAATACTGAGGTTTTTTTGTATATCATGTTGTACTTTGGGAGTTGCAGTGGCGGTAAGAGCTATTATGGGCGATCTGCCTATCATATCAATGATAGGTCTTATACGTCTGTATTCAGGTCTGAAGTCATGCCCCCATTCCGAAATACAATGAGCTTCATCTATGGCATAGAAAGACACTTTTACATTTTTGAGAAAATCAATATTGTCTTCTTTTGTTAATGATTCTGGTGCTACATAAAGAAGTTTAGCCTCACCATTCAGTACATCTTTTTTAACACGTGTTACTTCTGTTTTGGAAAGAGATGAATTGAGAAAATGTGCTACTTCGTCGCTGGTACTGAAATTGCGCATTGCATCCACCTGGTTTTTCATCAATGCAATCAGCGGGGAGATTACTATTGCTGTTCCCTCTCCCATTACTGCCGGTAACTGATAACAAAGAGATTTACCTCCGCCTGTCGGCATGAGGACAAATGTATCCCTTCCTGCAAGAACATTTTTAATTATCTGCTCCTGGTTCCCTTTAAATGTATCAAATCCAAAATACTTTTTCAGATAATCATGTATAACTGCATCACTTACCATTTTTTACTGATTGGCAATTTTGAAATGCTGTCAAAAGCTTACGTTTTAAACAGTTATCCTAAATTAATAAATTTCCCGATCATTTGCCACTATTTTAATATTATTAACATATTTGTTTTTTGTTTATTCAACGTATCATTATTCTTATATTGTTTTGACCAATAAGTTTTATCATCTTTACAGGCTGAATTCTTAAGAATAATACCAGATATTAATGGCTTGGAGCTGGAAAAAATGGAAGAAAGGTGTAGGAGAAATGTCATTTCTTGAGCATCTCGAAGAGCTGAGATGGCATATAATCCGGTCAGTACTGGCCATAGTTGTATTTATGGTAGTTGCCTTCATGTTTAAGAATTTCATATTTGACACAATAATTCTTGCACCCAAAGAACCTATCTTCATCACAAACAGACTATTATGTGCACTGGGGCATCTAGTAAACACCGACCTTTTATGTATTAATACCCACCCTTTCAACCTCATCAGTATAAAAATGGCGGGGCAGCTGACCACACATATTGCAGTCTCGATAGTAGCAGGAGTGATAATCGCCTTTCCATATGTTTTATGGGAATTCTGGAGATTCCTTAAACCAGCTCTTCATTCCAATGAAGAAAAACATACTCGTGGAGCAGTTTTTTCTGCCTCAATGCTTTTTTTTGCAGGTGTCCTTTTTGGTTATTTTCTCCTATCACCGCTCTCAATTCATTTCCTTACCAGGTATGAAGTAAGCAGCGACGTCACCAATCAAATAAACATCAGGTCATACATAGGAACGCTTTCCTCTATATGTCTTGCAACCGGACTAATCTTCGAACTGCCCATAATTACTTTTTTCCTAACCAAAATAGGTTTGGTCACTCCTCCGTTCATGAGAAAATACAGAAAGCATTCTATTGTTGTAATTGTTGTCCTTTCAGCAATAATTACACCTCCTGATGTGTTTTCACAAATACTTGTATGTTTTCCTCTTTTCTTTCTTTATGAGATAAGTATTAATATTTCAAAACGGGTATTGAAGAAAAAAGAAAAGGAACATGCTGAATTTATGAAAGATAATGATTCAGACAACACTGAAAAAACAACAAACTAATATTCAGGATGAGACTTTATACCAAAAACCTGGTTAAAAAATACCGGAATCGTGCTGTGGTAAATAATGTGTCGATCGGTGTTGAACAGGGAGAGATAGTAGGTCTTCTTGGTCCAAACGGTGCAGGAAAGACAACTTCTTTTTATATGATAGTTGGTTTGATAAGACCAAGAGAGGGAAAAATATTTATGGATAATGAAGACATTACAACCCTTCCGGTCTATAAACGTGCACGAAAAGGTATTGGGTATCTCGCACAAGAGGCATCTGTTTTCAGGAATCTTTCTGTTGAAGACAATCTGCATGCCTGTCTCTTATACACATCTCCGAGCCCA
>CAZTXH010000394.1:0-2365 GCA_964617415.1 uncultured Rikenellaceae bacterium
ACCTATGAGTGTTGAAACAACCTGTGCAGTTATAAATATCACAGGTACAGAGTCGAGGTAAGCGTTGGCAATGCCTGTTATAAGGTTGGTTGCCCCGGGACCAGATGTTGCAAAGCATATACCTGGCTTACCTGTGACCATAGCGTATGCCTGGGCTGCATGTGCAGCTCCCTGCTCATGACGGGTAAGGATATGTGTAAGTTTCCTTTTGTAATCCAGTAGTTTATCATATATCGGCATTATAGCTCCTCCAGGATACCCGAAAATAGTATCAACACCTTCTTCTATCAGGCATCTCAGCAGGGCTTCTGCACCTGTTATTTCTTCCTTACTGTTGATTTGTACTTTTGCCTGTTTTGTTGTTTTCTGAGGTTTCATTTTTTTTATTTATCATGCAATCAAAAATATTATTGTATGAGTGTTGGGGAATGACAATCCAAAAACCTGTCATTCCGAACGAAGTGAGGAATCTCTTATTATATAATTGGTATCATATAATTAAGTTTATTGTTTATTCTTTCCTGAAAATCATTTTTATCTAACTCCCTATACTCCCTTCAACTCTTTCATAACCATAACCCACTTTGTCCACTGAAGCCTTGGCAAAGGTGGAGCACCCAGCACCCTGCTATACTCTTCTCACCGCTCCTTTATCCGCTGAGCTTACAAATGCTGCATAGGCTCTTAGTGAAGCTGGTATTTTGCGTTTTCTCATTAAAGGTTTAAAGGCATTATTGCCTTTTGCTTCTTCTTTCTTTTTGCGTTTATATAGTTCATTATCAGTTAGTTTAACATTTATTGTTCTTTCGGGAATATTGATCTCTATTATGTCCCCGTCACGGATTAATGCCATATTACCTCCGGCAGCTGCTTCAGGGGAGATATGTCCGACTGACAATCCCGATGTACCCCCCGAAAATCTGCCATCGGTAATCAGTGCACATTTTTTACCAAGTTCTTTTGATCTAAGGTAGGAGGTAGGATAGAGCATTTCCTGCATTCCCGGTCCTCCTTTTGGCCCTTCATATCTTATTACAACAATATCACCTGCTTTTATTTTTCCGTTCAGGATTCCTTCAGAGCTCTCTTCCTGGGATTCAAATACTACAGCCGGGCCTGAGAACTTTAGTAAAGTACTGTCGACACCTGCAGTTTTTACAATTGAACCATTTTCAGCAATATTACCAAAGAGTACAGCAAGTCCACCATCACGACTGTATGGATTTTCCATGTTTCTTATACAACCGTTTTTTCTGTCAGTGTCAAGTTCTTCATACATAGTATTATGAGATCCCATTGTAAGACTTCGTTTCATTAAAGGTGCGCTCTTATAAAGAGAATGAGCTTCAGGTTTTACACTTTTTCCCATAATATCCCAGTCATTGATAGCTTCACGTAGTGAATTGTAGTCAATACGTTTAACTGAGGTATCTATCAGTTTGCCTCTTGCAAGTTCTCCCATAATAGCCATTATACCTCCGGCACGGTTTACATCCTGTACATGATACTGTGAGCTCGGTGCCACTTTGCATAGGTTGGGTATTCGACGAGACAATTCATCAACATCCTTTATAGTAAAGTTGACCTTAGCTTCATTTGCAAGTGCCAGAAGATGAAGGACAGTGTTTGTAGATCCTCCCATAGCAATGTCGAGTGCCATGGAATTCAGGAATGCCTCTCTGGTAGCTATAGACCTGGGAAGAATACTCTGATCGCCATCATAATAATATTTGTTTACCAGGTCTATAATAAGTTTTGCGGCCTTTTTTACCAGGTTTATTCTGTTGACATGGGTTGCGACTACTGTTCCGTTTCCCGGGAGTGCTAATCCCAGGGCCTCAATAAGACAATTCATTGAATTTGCCGTGAACATGCCTGAACAGGAGCCGCAGGTGGGACAGGCGATTCTCTCAATCTCCTCCAGTTCCTTATCACTAACGTTTTTATCAGCAGCCTCTACCATGGCATCTATCAAATCGAGATGCCTGTTACCCAATACTCCTGCCTCCATTGGTCCTCCCGATATGAATATTGTTGGTATGTTAAGTCTCAGTGCAGCCATCATCATTCCGGGGGTTATTTTGTCACAGTTGCAAATACAGATCATTGCATCAACGCAATGTGCATTGCAGACATATTCGACACTGTCGGCTATAAGCTCACGTGAGGGAAGAGAGTAAAGCATACCCTGGTGTCCCATAGCTATGCCATCATCAATTGCTATAGTGTTGAACTCTGCAGCAAAATATCCGGAATTTTCAATCTCTTTTTTTACCAGTTGACCGGTCTCATGAAGATGAACATGTCCCGGAACAAACTGGGAGAATGAATTTACAATAGCTATTACAGGTTTACCGAAATGCTC
>CAZTXH010000395.1:0-2336 GCA_964617415.1 uncultured Rikenellaceae bacterium
ATATATTCTGTTACCGTCGGCTTAAGCCGACGGTTGACAGACTTACTATCCTGATGGGCTTTAGCCCAATAAAAGTTGGACTAAAGTCCTTTCAATTAGAGAGATACTGTACCGTTGGCTGAAGCCAACGGCAATTTTTTAAAAAAACTCAGATTTTTTTTGAATTTTTAAATTCAAAATGATATCTTTGTGATATCATAATAATATTATTCAAAAATGAAACAGGAATATTCTGTAAAACCCTTATCGGGTTATGTAGCTCTACTTATAACAATTTCGTTACTTGGCGGGGCAATTGCCGGATTTGCTTATGCTATAATCTGGCTTGGTTCTGTACTGACGGTTCTTTTCATTTTTACCTCAATAGGTTTTACGGTGGTAAATCCGAACGGTTCGTGTGTAATGGTCCTTTTTGGTGCCTATAAAGGTACTGTCAGGGAAAATGGTTTTTACTGGGTAAATCCATTTTATGTAAAGACAAAGGTATCGCTCAGGGCACGCAACTTTGATAGTGAACCAATAAAGGTAAATGACAAGGTTGGAAATCCGATTAAAATTGGTTTTGTATTGGTCTGGAGAGTCCTGGATACATACAAGGCTGTATTTGAAGTTGATGACTATCAGCATTTTGTACTTGTACAGAGTGATGCTGCACTACGAAAACTTGCAGGTCTTTATCCCTATGACAATTTTGAGGATCATGAGGCTGAGTTAGCTCTCAGAAGTGGTGGTGAAGAGATAAATAATGAGCTCGAGAATGAGATTCGTGACAGGCTCACGATAGCTGGTATCGAGGTTATTGAAGCAAGGATAAATTACATTGCTTATGCTGAGGAGATAGCCGGCGCTATGCTCAGAAGGCAACAGGCTACTGCAGTTGTTTCAGCAAGGTTCAAAATTGTTGAAGGCGCTGTTTCAATGGTTCAGATGGCACTTGAACAACTGTCGGATAAGAATATTGTAGACCTTGATGAAGAAAAGAAAGCAGCAATGGTAAGCAACCTTATGGTTGTCCTTTGTGGTGATAAAGATGCTACTCCTGTAGTTAATACAGGTACTCTACATTCATAATATGAGTAATAAGAAACCATTTGTTCTGAGGATCAACGAGGAAAAGCTTAAAGCTTTGGAGAAGTGGGCTGCTGATGAATTCCGTAGTATCAACGGCCAAATAGAATATATTCTCGACCAGGCCTTACGTAAATCGGGCAGATGGAAAAGCAGAATAGAAAATACAAAAAAAGAAGAAGGGAAATCTACTTGATTTATTTACCGGATAGGGTATTTACTGGTTAATAAAATAAATGGAATGGCAGGCTGCAATACCTGCTGTTTCTGTTCTGAGCCTGCTTTTTCCCAAATGTACCGGGATAATACCTTTTTTTACAGCCAGATCTGTTTCCTCCCTGGAGAAATCTCCTTCGGGACCTATCATAATAACTGCCGGTTCTCCCTTGATATATACCTCCGTAATACTCTTCCGTTCAATACTATTATTACAATGAGCCAGCATTACTATTCCTTTGGTCTTTCGATTCAGAAAATCACTGAATAAACATGGTGGATTTAATATTGTATCCTGAGTTTTAAGTGATTGTTTCATGGCCGAAATGATAATATTATGAATACGCTCAGTTTTTATACTTGGTTTTTCAGTATTATGGCAGATCAGAGGAGTTATCTCATCGATACCTATTTCAACACTTTTTTCAATAAACCATTCAAATCTTTCAGAATTTTTTAGTGGTGATATGGCAATATGAAGCCAGTAATTCCTTTTTTCAAAATCTTTTATAACAGAGAGGATCTTTATAGCACATTTCTTTTGATCCGCATTAATAATTATACTTTCATACAGGTTCCCTTTTCCATCAATTAATCTGACGGAAGCTCCTTTTTTCATTCTAAGAACCTTTATTAAATGCCGTGATTCCTTTTCATCAAGAATATGAGTATTACCGGACACACCCGGGGCATAAAATACATGCATCTCGTGGCTTTTATACATACATAATAATTAAGGCATCAGGGATATATTTCATCATCAGTGCTTGTCATTCTCCTGAGAAATCGTGCCAGCCGGTCCTCTACTGCTATCATATATGTGTAAGGTTCTCTCACTGAAGAGTCCGGATGTTTCCTTTCTTT
This sequence comes from uncultured Rikenellaceae bacterium, assembly GCA_964617415.1. Lineage (GTDB taxonomy): Bacteria > Bacteroidota > Bacteroidia > Bacteroidales > VadinHA17 > LD21. The sequence goes on from CAZTXH010000395.1 coordinate 2,149, forward strand.
CTGTTTTAAGTTGGCTATTAGCGTATTATAATCAATATTTCCAGCCTGCGTCATCATATTTCCTCTGACATAGGAGAAATAGTACCATGTCGATTCATCGGCTTTTAAATATATATCGAACATGTCTCCCGTTCTTCTTCTTTGGATCTCAACAAATCCATCAACATATACATTAATAGGTTGTGTTC
>CAZTXH010000396.1:0-2318 GCA_964617415.1 uncultured Rikenellaceae bacterium
TCCCAATACATTTCCCTGAAATTGCTAATTTTGAATTATGGTGCACAATTTAAGAACTATAAAGGATATTAGATCATACATGATAAAGGAACTTATTTCGATTTACTCCGAACCTGAAATAAATGCCCTTAGCACTATAACTATTAAGACTCTTTTAGGCATCTCAAGGTTGCATTCTTTAGCACAACCAGGAGATCCTGTTACAAAGAATAAAGCTGATGAAATAATCAATGTCTGTAATGAACTGAAGAAAAGAAAACCCATACAATATATTCTTGGTAAGACAGATTTTTATAACTGTGTTATAAAGGTAAATCCTGATATGATGATCCCGCGACCTGAAACTGAAGAACTTGTTGATCTGATCATAAAAGAGAACAGAGGCTACAATGGTGAAATACTTGATGTCGGGTGCGGATCAGGTTGTATTGCAATTGCACTTGCTGTAAACCTTCCCGGAACAAAAGTGACAGGGATTGATATTTGCGAAGGAGCCATTAAAATATCTGAAGAGAATGCCTTAATTAATAATGTTAGTGTGAAATTTCTGGTGACTGATATCTTTAATCACAACCCTAAATTACCTTCTACTGCAGGGATCATCGTAAGTAATCCACCCTATATCATGGAATCGGAAAAGGCAGATATGGCATTAAATGTGCTCAATTTTGAACCACACATGGCTCTTTTTGTCCCCGACTCTGATCCTTTGTTATATTACAAGGAAATCCTTAAGATGTCGGGAAAAAATCTTACAGCCGGGGGGAAAATCTATTTTGAGATTAATGAAGCAATGGGTATACAAATGACGGAACTTCTAAAGTCATCGGGATTCTCATCTGTGGAGGTTATCAGAGACATTAACGGAAAAAACCGGATCATCAAAGGATTAAAGAATTAAAAATGACTGAAAGTGATAAATATAAAAATACTCTTTCTAAAGCAATGGCACTTTGTTCAAAACGTGAGTATTGCAAGGATGATATCCGTAAAAAGTTAAAATCATGGGATGTTAATGAGAGAGCATGTAAAAAGATACTCGGTATCCTGGAAAAAGAGAATTTTATAGATGAAACACGATATTGTGAAGCATTTACAAAAGACAAGTTCAGGTATAATAAATGGGGTAAGGTGAAAATAACTGTTCACCTTAAGGCTAAAAAGATCCCTGCAGACAAAATAAATGATGCACTTGATTCAATTGACAATGAACTGTATGTTAACACTCTGAAAAATCTTTTGCTTATACGTAAAAATAAAATTACTGCAAAGAACCAGTACGATCTAAAAGGCAAGCTTTTGAGATATGGTTTATCAAAAGGTTTTGAAAGCAGCCTTCTGTATGACCTTATTAATGATATATAGAAATTACCTGTTGTCAGTAGGTTAGTGTATATGCTAACAGTAATTTATTAGATAGGCAAAAAACTGCCTGAATGAAAATATAAATAATAACATCGATCCTAATATATCCATTCTTATCAGTTGTTTGCGTGTATCAATGAACTTTATATAAAAAAAGGAAAATACTATTCTCATAATTAACTGCAGGAAAAAGAATAGAAATACCCTCATTCCATATACATTCCATTGATAAGCTTCATTAAGTCTTCCCCTGAGAATAAGAGAAAAACTATGTGAAAGTCCGCATGAAACACACGGTTTACCTGTTATTTTTTCATGGATACAGACTATAGGATATTTATCCTCATCAGGCGAAAAAATAGCGGAGTAAATCATTATAAGTACTATTACTCCGGCTAAAACAATATTAACAATAATGTATGGCTTTTTTATAAATTTCACCATTTATTGTTTATTATACTCTTTTCACTCCTGGTCAAGAGTATCCGGGGATGTTGTATCTTTTCCCTCAAGTTCTTCCAAAGTCTCCTCAAGTTCTTTCTTTTTTACTGAAGTGCTTATTTCAACCGATTCATCACCATTCTCGACTTTGATTGAGATATTGGCATCCTCAAGATCCTCAAGAATTTCATCCTGAACATCCATTACAACATCTTCAATAAAATCAGGCCATTTGTCTGCTTTTTGAGCAATCTTTCCAGCTACAAAAACCTGCGAAAAAGAAATCAGTGATGCAATAATTCCAATAATCAGACCTGCAATAAGTACTCCTTTTGGCGAATCAGTTCTTGCTGCTTGAGAAAGCCCTACTGATGCCAGAACAATAGCAATTATTCCTGGGATAATTGCCATAAGTCCAACACATGGGATCACAGCAAGCACGAATGTAATAATTGCTGTTATCAACGCAGCAATTCCCAAATTTTGTCCGGTGTTATTTTTTACTTCTTCTT
>CAZTXH010000397.1:0-1607 GCA_964617415.1 uncultured Rikenellaceae bacterium
GATTTGGTCAGGATTGATTTTAACGGAATATCGTGCCATAATTTAAGTTGTGAAGAAAAAACAGAGTATTCACCTGTGATATCTACGATACCCGGGTCTCCCACTCCGACCCCCAGAATTTTCTTATCCGAACAATTCTCAATCATATTCGTTACCGTGTTGACTATCATATCAATTATCTTATTAACATCAGTGAATGATGGCATACTCCTGGTTAGTTTTTCAATTATCTTTCCATCAAGATTTCCAATAATAAATGTTATGTCATTGACTTCGATAGAAACACCTACAGCACACAGATAATCCGAATTTACTTTAAGAAGTATCTGGTTTCTACCTTTTCCCATATTTACCAAACCATCATTAATTATCAATCGTTCTTCAATAAGTGTTCGTGTTACATCCGATATGGTAGCAGGTCTTATTTCGGTTAATTCCTGAATCTTTGTACGGCTGATAGGACCGTGTTCCCTTATTACATTCAATATGTAATAAGTAGTATATTCTTTTCTGGATAAATTAATCATAATAACCTCCGTAATTATAAACAGCGCCTGACCGAAAACCTGCTACTTGTCTGTGTCGCAATGATTTACAGCCCTTCAGGCGGGATGAATTTTAGCATATTTTTTGCCTTTTGACCATTGCCTGTTCGGTTTAGCTCTAATATAACTCTCTGTAGGATAATAAGTTAAGTTGAAGGAGGAGGGCTATATCGGACGGATCTTCGAGAGGGGAATCATGCGAAAAATGAGTTATATATCTCTTCCATCGAGTAATTTCACAAATTCCACTGCCCGTTCAACAATATCTTTACAGACCTTCTCCCCGTATTCTTTACTGGCTTTTTCCGGTTTCCCCATAACTCCGACCTCTATCGACGGGTTTTGCTTTATATAGGGGTATACAAACTCGTGTTCAACGGGTTTATATCTGACCTGATACGCATCCTGGTCTTCCCTCAATATTTCCATCAGTTCGTCATTGTCAGTGACTGTTTTGTTTGTTCTTACCAGTTCGGGATGCCAGTAAAGCATGAGTGAAGTTTCAAAATACCCTGCATGAAAATCCTTGTCCTCAAAAGACTCCTTTACATATCCTGAAAGAGAGGTAAACGGCATGAAGGCAAATGCAACGTCCTTCACTTCAGGATTCAGACGCATAAACATATCAATTGCATTGCCGGCTGCAATCTGGTTCTCCGAACCGGCATGACCAAGAAGAACAATAATGTTTTTCATGCCCATGATGACCAGGGACTTCAAAATATCACCCAGATAAAGTGACAGGGTTGACGGATTTATATTGAATGTCCCCGGCAGTTCTCCCCCTGAAAAACTGTAGTTTATCGGCGGGGCGACAAAACATCCTGTCGCTTCTGATACTCTCTTTGAAATTTCATAACAATTGTACACATCGACATTAAGAGGCAGATGATACCCGTGCTGCTCGATTACTCCCACAGGTACTATTGTCGTTTTCGTGGATTTCAGGCCCTCCCTGATTTCATCAACAGTCATAAATTCCATTATTCTTCCTTTTTCAGCCAATCCGATCACGTCCTTTCAGTAACTTATATTAATATTCCATTCCCCTTCAGGCACAGG
>CAZTXH010000397.1:1617-2315 GCA_964617415.1 uncultured Rikenellaceae bacterium
CTCCCCGATACTTCTTTCATTTGAATCTCCATATCCGCATTATCTATCCTGCATTTTACCTTATTCACTTTTGAGATTACAGGAATCTTAACTATCACACCGTTTGAATTTTTTGTTCTCACCTTGAACTTCAGCATATGTTCTTTCCTCGAACCGTCTTCGTAGTATACGGTATTTCCAATAAACGTATCAGACCTTTCAAACCACCAGTTACCGGCTTCGTCCGTTCCCATGTGAATTACATTATACGACTTTTCCCGTATATATTTAAGAATATGGACAATAGCCTTTCTGCACGGCTCACTCTCGACAACATATATTGGATGTATAAAAACATTAAGCATCCATCCATTATCCGCTGCCGCACCAATTACGTTTTCTATATTCTCGACATCCTCATTTGTTGTCCCGGCGTTGATTCTTGGCTCATATAAGCTCATAGGCATGTATATATAGGGAATCTTATTATTCTCGTGTATAAAATCATCATAAGCATAGCAGGGAAAAACTGTCCCGAAACCGCAGCCAAACCTGTTTATCGGATTCATAGGAGGTATAGGCAGCGGCGCCCTGGAATTATCCCCCCGGCATCCTTTTTCAGATGCCCACCTTGCCTGCTCAGCCCAGCCGGTAGCAGTTGCAACATGGTTCACACTTATTACGGGAATCTTGCCAAAATAAGTCTTATAGAGTTCCAG
>CAZTXH010000398.1:0-2298 GCA_964617415.1 uncultured Rikenellaceae bacterium
TGACAGTGGTGAAATAACAATAATGGGAAAACACTGGAAAGGGAATGAGGACTTACTTCGCAGGAACATAGGACTTTCTCTCCAGGAAACAAGGTTTATTGATAAGCTAAGAGTAACAGAAACACTTCAGCTTTTTGCCAGCTTCTTCAATCTTGGAAAAGAGAGAGTAAATGAAATAATTGAAATTGTGGGACTGGAGGATAAAAAGAAGTCTTATGTAGTTAACCTTTCAGGTGGACAGAGGCAACGGCTGGCAATAGGTATTGCCCTTATCAACAAACCTGCAATCCTTCTTCTTGATGAGCCCACAACAGGTTTAGATCCCAATGCACGAAGAGAAATATGGAATATTCTCAGGAAACTTAAAAATGTTGCACAAACCTCCATGATACTGACAACTCATTATATGGAGGAAGCCGAAAAACTGTGCGATTATATCATCATTCTCGATAAAGGAGAAATATTACGTGAGGGAACCATTGACCAGCTTCTGGTTGACAGTAATTCGCTCGATGATCTTTTTACGGTACTTACAGGAAGGAGGATCTATGAGTAAGATTCTCAAAACTAACCAGTTATGGAACCTTATCCTGGCTCACTTCCGTGAAATAATCAGGGAACCGGGGGTACTTTTCTGGGGTATAGTATTCCCGATTTTGATGGCGCTGGGTCTAGGGCTGGCTTTTACCAAAAAAGGTGACATACTTCGTAAGGTGGCAGTAATAAAACCTGATGAAATATCTCTGTCGGACAACTCTGCGATATTCAGTTTCCTGAATAATCACTGTGAAGAAAACTACTCAGGAGAAGAAGATGACTATAAATGGCGATTTGAAATAAAAGACGATAAACTTGGTAATTCTGTCTTCCTCTTTTATGAGCTTGAATGGGATGATGCAATGGTTCTTCTTAAAAGAGGAACAATAAACCTTATCCTTTACAGTAATAATGGCAAAACAGAATACCATTTCGATCCGGTAAATTCTGATGCGGCATTGACATACCTGAAGCTAAGTAGTACCATAGGTTCCGGGAAGATTCTTCCTGCGAACACTGCTGAGATAAAACCTCTTACTGTTACAGGAACAAGATATATTGATTTTCTTATACCGGGACTTATAACTCTGGGAGTGATGATGTCAACCATGTGGGGTATTAGCTATGGAATAATAGAAAAACGTTCGAAGAAACTTCTTCGCCGTTTGGTTGCTACTCCAATGAAAAAATCTCATTTTCTCATCGCCCTTATAACTGTGAGAATAGGTATGAATTTCATAGAAGCAATAATAATTGTACTATTTGCACTCTTTGTTTTTAATATTTCAATACAGGGTAGTATTTCTGCAATGATCCTTCTTTTTCTTGCAGGTAATGTAGCTTTTGCAGGTATTGCTGTTTTTGTTTCATCCCATACATCAAATACTGAAATAGGAAATGGCCTTATCAACTTCATTGTCATGCCAATGATGGTGCTATCAGGCATTTTTTTCAGTTATTACAATTTTCCGGATTGGAGTATCTCCGTAATTCAGAAGCTACCCCTTACCATGCTCACCGACGGTATTAGAAGTATCTTTAATGAAGGTGCCGGTTTTGCTGAAGTGGCATTTCCTGTTATCATATTATCAACTATTGGAGTTGTATTCTTTTCTGCCGGATTAAAAATTTTTAAATGGCATTAAATTAATTTTTCATGCAACAATCAGATTTTCTTCATGTCTTTATCAAGGAAACAGTTTAAAAACAAATAAGAAAGAATATGAAAAACCTGAAGTATTTAATAATTGCAGTTTTGTTCATCACAACCAGTTCTATCACCTCTGGTCAGTTCCGTAAGACTGTATATGGCGACGGTGATGTTGTGAGAAAAGAAAGAAAAGCAGGGGATTTTACCGGCGTAAAAGTCAGTACGGGTATAGATGTATATCTATCACAGGGGAATAATATGAGTATAACGGTACAAGCTGATGAAAACCTTCATGAGTATATTCTTACTGAAGTCAGGAATGATGTACTGTATGTTCACACTGATGCTAATATCCGAAGGGCCGAAATGAAAAGAGTGTATGTTACAATGAAAGACATTAATTACCTGAGTACCAGTAGTGCCGGCGATATAATTGGTGAAACACCTGTAAAAACAGATGACCTCTTACTGAATGCAAGCAGTGCAGGTGATATTAAACTGGAAGTTTACGCAGATAATGTAGAAATTGATATAAGTAGCTCGGGAGATATTTCTATAACGGGTGAAGCTGACAGTATGGAAGCAGATCTAAGCAGTCCCGGTGATCTTAA
>CAZTXH010000399.1:0-2277 GCA_964617415.1 uncultured Rikenellaceae bacterium
ATTCAAGGTAGATTATTTCATGATCAATTCGATGCGATTTTGTGAATTGTATATCTTCACTGATCTCTCATGCAGGTATATATGGTGTCCGTATTGTAACAGCCTTCATTTTTAGTGAGTCCAGTAATTTTGCCCTGTATAGAAGGAAAGCACTGTCGACTCCTCCCGAGAATCCAATAATAAATGATCCCAGATCTATTAATTTTTTATCGAGTGCTATTGATTTATCCTGTGTCATCAGTGATTCTCTTTCTTTAAAAGAGACGCCATTATGTTATTATAAACCTCCTTCACCGGTATTCTTTTTTCAGCTGCTATTTTCCTGCATTCTTCAAATTCAGGCTTGCAGGATACTTCCCTTCCTTTATAAAATGCATATTTTATTGTAACATCTCCATATATTGTACTGGTTTTTATAAACTTCCTTACAAGTGTATCCTTCCTGAATGGAAGGCTCCTGATACCTGTTGTTGTTGATTCCTTGAAAATGATCTCTTTTAAGGTATCCTCTGAACCTTTCTCACAAATGACATTCAGTATATTGCCAGGTCTTCCTTTTTTCATTATTATATTTGAAATGAACACATCTGAAGCTCCTGCATTAAACAATTCTTCAGTAATATATTCAAAGAATTCAGGATTCATATCATCTATATTGCACTCCAAAAGAAGAGCATCATGGCCTATTTGATCGTCACTTGTCTCACCGAGATAAACTCTTAGCATATTGGGAATATCAGAATGTTCTTTTTGACCAATACCATATCCTGTTTTTTCAATAGTAAACGATGGCAGGGGATAGAAATGTGTTCCGAGGGCTGCTAAGATTGCAGCTCCTGTAGGGGTTGTTGCTTCAAAATCTACTCCTTCTTGTTTGACGGGAATTCCTTTTATTATTTCAGCTGTCGCCGGAGCCGGAACGGGAAGTCTGCCATGGTTGCATTTTACAAAACCACTGCCAAGCTCAACCATGGATACCATTACTGCATCAACATTGAAAGCGTCATAACATATTGCAGCACCAATAATATCAATTATTGAATCAAGTGCCCCTACTTCATGAAAATGTAACTTCTCCAGGGGGATACCATGTACTGATGCCTCAGCGGCAGCAACTTTCATAAAGATTTTCTTACTCAGTTCTTTTATTTTACTATCTAAATCTGAGTCGTTTATTATCTTTTCAATATCAGTTAAGTATCTGGGTGATTTTTCGGTTTTTGTCTTGAGAACGGTAACCCTGGTGCCTTTTATTCCGTGTCTCTGGTCTTTTACAACCTCCAGTTTCCAGCCTTTCAGATTAAGTTTGTTCAGTTCTCTGATCAGGTATGATTTCTTTATACCAAGATCTATCATAGCACCAAGATTCATGTCGCCACTTATACCTGAAAAACAATCGTAACAGAGTATTTTCATATAAAAGAAGATTTACTATAAGACAATAAAAATTCAGCTTTGTTTTATACAGTAAGAAAAATACAAATGTTTCTTATCGCTAAGATAATATTTAACTTATGTAGATGAAAATTTCGCCAGAATAATAAATACCCAACAATATCTCAATGGAGTTTTGTACTTTCCGCGCAGATTAATAAAAAAAGTTGTATTTTTCGGTTTCTTATTATGATTTTACTACAAGAATAATATCATACAGCGATGAAAAGGAGGGATTTTCTAAAAAAGTCTACAGGAGCAGGACTGGCTGCCGGAGCAGCATTAAGTTTTGGTCGTCATGCAGAATTATGGACTGATACCCCGGGAAGGGCTAAATATGATATGGTTGCAGTTATGGGTGGCAATCCTGATGCAATGTTTGATATTGGTATTCAGGAACTTGGTGGTCTGGGGACCTTTGTTGAAAATGGGCAGAAGGTACTGGTAAAACCAAATATCGGATGGGATGTTATACCCGAACTTGCAGCAAATACTAATCCTCTGCTGGTAAAGAGAGTTATTGAACAATGTTTCAGGGCAGGAGCAAAGGAAGTGTATGTATTTGACCATACATGTGATAACTGGATTAACTGTTATAAGAATTCAGGAATAGAGAGAGCAGCCAGAGATGCAGGAGCTAAGGTTGTTTCAGGAGATTCAGAAAAATATTATCAGGATATTGAGATACCAGGAGGTATAAAACTTAAGAGCACAAAAGTACATGAGCTTCTTCTTGAAACAGATGTATTTATTAATGTACCAATACTAAAACATCATAGCTCAATAAGGATGACATGTGCCCTGAAGAATATGATGGGTGTTGTCTGGAACAGAGGTTACTGG
>CAZTXH010000400.1:0-2269 GCA_964617415.1 uncultured Rikenellaceae bacterium
CAGTAAGTACTGCATCGGAGGACGCGAGGGGTTCGAGTATCATGTCCTTAACTGTCAGGTTAACCTTCCGGATACACTTTTCGATATTCTTGGCAGCAGCAACCTGTCCGATGACAATATGGAAATTGGCCTCCAGCCTTCTGCCACACATTCCTATCGGATTCTTTACCCCTGTTTCATTATCAACAATAAAATTCTGAGGGATAACATGTATTATCTCTTCGCCGATATCAATGTGGATCTTATGCATATCCTCTATAAGCCTGAAAACCTCATCTTTCTTAATTTCATCCTCATAGGAATCACGCATTATATATCCACGGCTCTTCATACTTTTAATATGTTGGCCGGCTATTCCAACAAATACTTCCGAGAAAAGAATGCCTGATCGTTGTTGAACATCTTCTACGGTTGTCCTGATAGCATTAACCGTCTCTTCGATGTTCATTACCACACCTCTTTTTACTCCTTTTGAGAGAGCTTTGCTTAACCCGAGAATTTCGATTTTGTTATTCTCGTTTTTCTTACCGACAATAGCCACTATTTTTGTGGTTCCTATGTCGATAGCTGCTACATATTGTTCACTGTTATTCATGTGTATATAATTTATTATCGTCTTTTACATACTATCTGATCCCTGAATTCAAGATTTATAACCGAGTATTTATCCCACCCAACTTCAGGGAGTACTTCTTTATAAAAAGTTTCGAGGTTTCTCAGCTTATCTTTATAATTCTCAAATGTCCCCATATGTACGGTGTGATTTCCCACACGGGGTATCAGATCAATTTCATTTCCCCGACCTACATAAATCTGATCAATCTGAGCTGACCAGAAACTGTTCTCTCTTATATAATCTATAAAATGATAGAGATCTTTCAGGATCGTGTTTTTTATGCTTGTGTCGAGTATGCTTATACTATCAAGCATTGCCGGAGTAATATCGATATTTCCTTCAATGATATGGAGACGAGGATTATACAGATTTCTTTTCCTGAACACAAAACCATCTTCATCAACAAAGAAATCGCCTCCTTCATCAGGAATTATTCTCATTATAGGGTTTCTTTGATTAATATATACATGCAAAGTTCCGTCAATTGCAGTATATACCTCTGCCTCCTTTAGTTCTCTTATGGCCTGTATTCTTTTCTCAATATCTGTTATTGGTACATCTTTTATTGGCCGGCCAAGTATTTTGCTGCTGCTTCCGTAAACCAGATTCATCAGGTGTCTTTTTGTAACAAAATGATAATCAGACGAATCTGTAATATTTATTAATATCCTTGTACAGGGATCTGAAATTGCCGAAGTAGCAAAAAAGAAAGGTATTATTATCATGTATAATACCGGAATGATCAATAATATTTTTACAATTTTCCTGATCATTTTATTATTTCTCTTTTCAGCTTCTCCTCAATAGGATCTGCAAGTTTGTCAATATCGCCAGCTCCTATTGTCACAAGCACATCAGTCATTTTAATATCCAGCTTTCCTGGTATATCTTTCATTGTAAGTAGGCTTTTCCTCTCAAGCTTCATCTTATTAAATATCAGTTCGGACGTGACTCCCGGGATTGGATTTTCACGTGCCGGATAAACAGGTAGAATAATAGCTTCATCAAGTTTATCAAGGGCAGCTGCAAAACCATCAGCATGATCTCTGGTACGTGAAAAGAGATGGGGCTGGAATATACCCGTTATCTTCCTTCCGCTGAAAAACTCACGTAACGACATTATAAGGGCTCTGATCTCCTCCGGATGATGTGCATAATCATCAACATAGGCCAAACCCGGAAGATTGATCCGTATATCAAACCTGCGTCGGACACCACGGAATATATTCATTGCCTCACGTATCTCATCTTCAGAAACGCCACACATAAGTGCAATTGCGGCTGTCATATTTTCAATATTTATTATCCCGGGATACGGAAAGTGAAGATCCTTTATTAACCTGTTATACGTTTTTATGCTGAATTGGTAATATTCACCTTTATGTTCAACATCATAGTACCTGAAATCAGCACCCTCACCATGTCCATAAGTATAGCATGTCACTTTCCCCGGACAACGGATCTTATTTTTAATTGCATTGTTAATAAGAATAATTCCATCATCTCTTACCTTACGACAAAATTCATTATAAGCATTGATCATTGCCTCATGGTCGCCATAAATATCAAGATGGTCTGCATCCACTGAGGTAATAACTGCCATGAGGGGAGCCAGCCTGTGAAAGGATCTGTCAAATTCATCTGCTTCCATGA
>CAZTXH010000401.1:0-2267 GCA_964617415.1 uncultured Rikenellaceae bacterium
ATCATCATCCTCTGGACTGTAGGTATTTTTTCTTATGGAATCTCGATGGCCAGGTCTCCCCTGGCTACCATTATGCCATATACTACTTCCAATATCTCACTGAGGTTCTCCACACCCTCTTCATTTTCAATTTTGGCTATGATCTTTATCTCGCTTTCATATTTATCTAATTCAGTCTGAACATCCAGTACATCTTGTTTAGATCTAACAAATGAATGCGCAATAAAGTCAACATTATTCTCAACTGCCATTTTTATGAATCTCCGATCCTTGTCAGTAACTGATGGCAGACATATTTTTACTCCCGGCACATTTACACTTTTCCTTGATCCTATTATTCCTTCGTTACCTGCCTTGCATATTAGAGAGTTACCCTCCTTCCTAAGCGCTTTCAATTCAATATCACCATCACTGATCATTACCATTGAGCCATTCGGTACTTCCTGTGCAAAGTCTTTAATACTTACAAACAGCTCTTTACCCGATGATATCTTTTCAGGATCACCTGTTATTTTTACGTTATCTCCTTTCTTTATTTCTATAGGTGTTTCGCATACCGTTGTACGGATCTCAGGTCCTTTTGTGTCGACCAGTATTGCAATCCTGTCAGATACTTCCCGTGTATTTTTTATTATTCGTAAAGCTCCATCTGTATCAAGATGTGCAGAGTTGATCCTGATGACATCCATTCCGGCTTCATATAAATCCCTGATAAATCCGGGATCACAATTCTTGTCAGATATTGTGGCAACAATTTTTGTTCTCTTTTTATCCATTAACTGTTTGTCTGATTTGCTATTTTCTTTAATAGAGCCTCTACTGCCAGTCTGTAACTGTCAAGGCCGAAACCTGATATAGATCCTGTACAATTACGTGCAATTAGACTTAGATGACGGAATTCTTCACGGGCAGCTATATTTGTTATATGGACCTCAACGACAGGTGCATTTACTGATGCAATGGCATCAGCAATAGCAACAGAGGTATGAGTATAACCCCCGGCATTGAGTATTATACCATCGGATGAGAATCCCTTTTTCTGTATCTCATCAATAAGCTCACCTTCAACATTCGATTGAAAATATTCAAAATCAATGTCATGGTAGAGCGATTTCAGCGTGCTCAGGTAATCTTCAAAAGAAATTCTACCATATTTATCAGGCTCCCTCTTCCCAAGAAGATTAAGGTTTGGGCCGTTTATGATGCTGATCTTCATTTTATTTACCTTTTTACAGCCTGTAAAAATAGATAAAATAATTATGCATGCGAAATTAACAAGTTAACCTACCTTTGTGTTACTTTGTTATAACTTTTGTGTCCGATTGTGGGCGACAAAGATATGCCAGGAAATAATTACAACGATTATGAGTCTCTCTTGGAAGAAAGCAATAAAGGATTTTGAAACATATCTCAGGCTTGAGAAATCATTGTCGCAAAACAGCATAGTTGCATACATCAATGATGTTAATAAGCTTGAGGAATTCTTCGGAGATAAAAAGGAAGAAGTAACTCCCGACAAAGTTAATTATTCCGATCTTAAGGAATTTATTACCTGGTTTAATACCGGGAACCAGAATGCGAGAACACAATCACGGGTGTTGTCGGGAATAAGGTCCTTTTTCAGATTCTTACTTATTGAGGGGGAGATTAAGGAGAACCCTGCATCACTTATCGAATCACCTAAAACCGGACTTAAACTACCTGAGGTACTGTCAGTTAACGAGATTGACAGGCTAATAGAAGCTATTGACCTCAGTAAAGCGGAAGGACACAGGAATAAGGCAATCATAGAAACACTTTATGGCTGTGGATTGAGGGTTTCGGAACTAGTCAACCTTCGACTTACAGATATACATTATGGTGAAGGATTTGTTTTGGTAACCGGAAAAGGTAACAAACAAAGACTTGTACCTATAGGCAAGAAAGCTCTTAAAGAAATTGACATTTATAAAACGGATAGGAATATGCTGCCAGTAATACATGACGCGAATATTCTGTTTTTAAACCGCAGAGGGAAAAAACTTACCAGGGCAATGATATTCACAATAGTAAAAGAGCTTGCACTGAAGGCTGATATCAGGAAAAAGATAAGTCCCCATACATTTCGGCATTCATTTGCGACCCATCTAATTGAAGGTGGTGCCGACCTCAGGGCAGTTCAGGAAATGCTTGGACACGAATCAATTCTTACTACTGAAATATATACACATATCGACAGAAGTTTTCTTCGCGACACCCTGATAATGTTTCATCCCAGGGCTTGATGG
>CAZTXH010000402.1:0-2266 GCA_964617415.1 uncultured Rikenellaceae bacterium
GCTGTATAAGACAAAACATATTCCCTGCTGCAGAAAACCTGTTTTTAAATATAGTGAGTGATGTACTCGGAAAAGATATATACGATGATGCCAGGCAAACAACCTGTACGGGTATTGCATACCATTCGGGATTACTCCCTATGGAAACTACAATGACAGTCGTTGCACGTCAATTTGCATTGATGAACGAGGCCGGTTATAAAAATTTCGTTGTCTCCTGTGTTACTTCATTTGGTATTTATGTTGAGATGCTTGAGACATGGAAACACTTCCCTGAAACGGAACAAAAAACCCATGAAGCTCTAAAGCGGGCAACCGGTAAAGATTTCACTATTCCCAAAAACCTTGTACATGCAAGTGATGTTATCTATAAATTCCGGAAAGAGATTGCTGCAAAATCAAAATTCAAGCTGGTAAATGGAAAGACAGGAGAGCCTCTTAAAGTCGTTGATCATATCGGCTGCCATTATGCAAAGATCTTTCCATCACATGGTATCGGTGGGGCTGAATATCCCTATGTGCTTGCGGGGATGACAGATGACTGGGGAGGCGAACAGGTTGATTATCCTGAAAGACGCCATTGCTGTGGGTTCGGTTTCAGACAATATCTTCTGAAATCAAACAGAGGCTATTCTGTTACAAATTCCAAAATAAAATTCGATTCAATGAAGCCCCATAATCCGGATCTGATCATTGCCAATTGTCCGGGATGTACTTTTTTCTTCGACCGCTGGCAGTATGTAATTGCAGAACAGCAAGGTATAACATATGGCCAGTATGGATACGGGATACCCGTACTCACATATGAAGAGCTTGCCGGACTTCTATTAGGATATGATCCCTGGGATATCGGCCTTCAGGTCCACCAGATAACAGTGGAACCTTTACTCGATAAACTTGGAATTAAATATGATCCTCAAAAAAAATTCCAGGGTGCAAACGGTGAAGATATCGGAATACCTGAAAAACCGGAGCATTTGAAATACTTTTAGATCCGATACTGTATTTTGTAAATATTTATGTTAAAGATTGCAATAGCAAGCGGTAAGGGTGGTACAGGAAAAACTTTTATTGCCACAAATATATTTAATACCCTTATTAATAATAACCACATGGCAATGCTTGTCGATTGTGATGCTGAAGCACCAAATACAGTTGCTTTTTTTGATACAATTGAAAAAGACAGGAAAGAGATAATCCAGCTTGTACCGGCTATTGATACTCAACTGTGTACATTCTGTGGAAAATGCCATGAATACTGCAATTATAATGCAATTTTCCTGCTTCCTCCTGAAAAAATCATTAATGTTATCGAAGATTTATGCCATGGATGTGGTGCCTGCAGCGTGGCATGCAATTACGGAGCAATTACCGAAAAACCTGTTTCACTTGGCCATGTAATTCAATACATAACAAAGGAGGATCATATAATCATTGAAGCCCGTACAAGAATAGGAGTTCTCTCTCCGCTACCGGTAATAAAAGCTGCAATTAAGATGTCCGGTAATAATTGTGAGATTATGATCCTTGATTCACCTCCCGGCACTTCCTGTCCCTTTATTCAGACAGTCGCCAAAGCTGATTATGTTATACTGGTTACAGAACCTACTCCTTTCGGGCTGAGCGACCTGAAACAGAGTGTTGAAACATTAAAGACCATGAATAAACCATTCGGAATAATTTTAAACCGGTCTGATATTGGAGATAATAAAGTACAAGAATACTCTTTAAATGAAGACATACCCCTGTTGCTTGCTTTACCATTTAAGAAGGAGATTGCAGTATTATATTCCAGGGGTAAGCTTGTATCGGAAAAGGATCCTGTATTTGAAAAACAGGTGCTCTCAGTTTTTGAAACAATATTTGCACAAAATGGAAATAGCAGTAATAAGTGGTAAGGGAGGGACCGGAAAATCAAGTCTGAGTGCCGCATTCGCAACATCCGGCGATAAGGTTGTACTTGCCGACTGTGATGTTGATGCGGCTAACCTGTACCTGCTTTTTAATCCGGAACATGATGATGAAGAGATTTATGTATCAGGACATAAAGCAACCGTAGATGCTTCAAAATGTACAAACTGCGAAATATGTATTGACTACTGTAGGTTTGATGCTATTTCTCCCGGAGAAAAGGTGATTAACATCTCAGAAATATCATGTGAGGGCTGTTTCCTCTGTTCACGCATTTGTCCTGAAAATGCAATAGATATGATTCCTAATGATAAAAGCCGGATGTATTCAGGATCCTTCCGGAATGGTAAAATGG
>CAZTXH010000403.1:0-2265 GCA_964617415.1 uncultured Rikenellaceae bacterium
CCTGGGAGCTGTATAAATAATATCGTATGTCTGCCACTCACCAGGTTTTCTAGAGGCATTTACCAGTGGTGCATACTGTTTGTAGAGGCTACCGGCCTGACCATTCCTGTAGGTCCTGTTATTGTAACTGTCGAGTACCTGTACTTCATATAGTCCCTGCAGATAGACACCGCTGTTACCTCGTCCCTGGCTCTCTCCCTTTACTTCTGCCGGCGCTCTCCATTCAATATGTAGCTGAAAATCAGTAAATTCACGCCTGGTTCTTATAACGCCTGAACCCGGCACACAAACCATTGTATTATCTTCAACGATCCATTTTGTAGTATCTTCATGGGAATCAACCCACTCCTTATTTATATCACTTCCATCAAACAGGATTATTGCATCTGAAGGAGGCATACCGGGTTCTTCTCCCGGTTGAATAATTCTTACTTCAGGATCCCATATCTCAGTCATCCCGGGTCGCATCGCCTCGGGATACTGCTGCTCTGATTGCGCATAACAAGAAATACTTGCAAACAGCAGCAAATTAATAATCAATAAATTTTTCATAAACATAATATTAAGATTTATTTGAACTCTTTCTTGTTATCGTTGCATTACTTATGATTGGTTTTGCCCAGAAACTTATACTAAGAATATAAGCCAGGGTTATAAACAGTACAGTCATCCCTGCCTGTAGTCCGAACAGGTCTTTCAATTTTCCTACCAGTAACGACACAACCGCTCCGCCTGCAATACCGGTACATAGTATTCCGGCAAAGGAGCCGTGAGATTTACTGACAGAATTGAGTGCCAGTGAGAAAATGATTGCATACATTACCGAAAGACAGAAACCCAGAGCGGGAAATCCTATTAATGCAAAGCTGACTGTACCAAAAAGTGTAAAGGCCAGAATAATTAATGCCGCAAAAGTAAAAATACGCAATACCATTTTACTGTCCATTACTTTCAGAAGAGCAAGCCCCAGAACACAACCTACTGTCATTAATCCCCAGAAAAGGCCAACTGTTTTTGCACCTTCAACCTCGGGTCTCAGACCATGATAGGTCCTCAGGAATTCCGATATCCAGTTTGCTATTCCCTGCTCAGTGCCAACATAACAGAAAATACCCAGGAAAAAAAGGATAACTGATTTCTGCTTGAATAATTCCACATGAGTCTTCCAGGGACCAACAATTTCATCTTCTTTGCGGATGACTTTCGGGAAATGTGAAAAAATTACGATAGCCATCATTGAAAGACTTATAAAGGCAAATATCCAGTAAATAGATACCCAGTGGAGCTTATCCGGTGTCAGAAATGACATAACCGACAGGAACATACCTTTTTCTGCGTGTTGATTGGCAAGGTTGAGAACCAGGTACGAATAGACAAAGGGACTAAGGAATGAGGCAGCACCAAAAACAAGCTGTGCAATAACAGAATTAAAAGCAAAGTGTTCCTCTCCACCTGTGACCCTCAGCAACGGATAAATAGCAACCTGCATGATCGCCATACCACTTCCTATCATGAACAAAGAACATAAGAAAACCTGGAATACAGGTACGAGAGAAAATAAAAGTGCTCCTGATAAAGAAAGGATCCAGGCAAAAACCAAACACTTTTTTTCACCATATTTCTGGATAATCATCCCTGAAGGAATAGACATTAACCCATATGCAATAAAGAATGAGAAGGGAAGCATTCCTGTCAATGTCCCGCTTAATCTAAAACTGTCGCTTACATTAGGATTGATTGATCCGAGAATATTCGTTAAAAATGAAATAGCAAAGAAAATCAGGAAAATAAGGACTACGAGGTAGTAATTTCGCTTCATATTGATTTAATGATATGTTTTTAACAATAGATCTAATTGAAGCTAAAAATAGTATTATTTTATATGAGTATCATCAATCATGTAAAAAGTTCCATTGATTTTCTTCGTTAGCCCCTTACCCTAAAGGGTGCGAAGAACCGAGAACCGCTCCAGCGGGTCGAGCTCGGCGCAGCCAAAATCAATTACTCCCTTTAGGATCGGGGCAAATAATTGATTTTCAAACATAAAAAGCCTCATATATATGATAACCGATACTCATTATTATTTATTATACATCAAAGATTGAATGCTTAAGTACCAATTGTTCAAATTTGGGATTTCTCTTAAAAACGAATAAATTGCCTTAAAAAGAGAAATGGGCGAAAATATCTTTTTTCTCGATCACAGGGATGGTTCACATATCACAAAAGTATTCCAGTTAGTATTGGGTGTACTTTGTATAGGGA
>CAZTXH010000404.1:0-2263 GCA_964617415.1 uncultured Rikenellaceae bacterium
CCATGCACACTTGGTGCAGTTGAGGTATTCCTGAATGCAAAAATATTATATGGCCCCGGTAAAGCTGCTAATGCAGGAGGCGTTGCAACTTCCGGACTGGAAATGACACAAAACTCAATGAGGCTTCCATGGACCCGCAAAGAGGTTGATGAGAGACTTCATTTGATAATGAAAGATATTCATAGCACCTGTGTCAAATACGGCACAAAAGAAAATGGCTTTATAAACTATGTAGACCGAGCAAATATCGGAGGCTTTGTTAAAGTTGCCGATGCGATGATCGCTCAGGGAATCGTTTGATGCAACTGGCTGATACACATACTCACCTCTATCTGCAGGAGTTTGATCACGACAGGAATGATGTTATAAAGAAAGCTGTATTAAATGGTGTGGTTAAACTCCTTATGCCCAATATCGATATAAATACAACAGATAAAATGCTGGAAATTGCAGGTAAATATAAAAATACCTGCTATCCAATGATTGGACTGCACCCCACTTCCGTAAAAGAAGATTATCTTTCTCAACTTGAATCACTTGAAACATTCTCTACACAACACAAGTTTATTGCCGTCGGGGAAATAGGAATTGACCTCTACTGGGATGAAACCTATATAAAGGAACAGATGGAGGCGTTCAAAAGACAGATTGATTTTGCATTAAGATCAGAATTACCAATAGTAATTCATTCCCGGGAGTCGTTTCCGGAAATATTCTCAGTACTCGATGGTTATAAAAATAACACACCAAGAGGAGTATTTCATGCATTTTCAGGGAGTGTCAAAGATGCAGAAAAAGCTGTAACCATGGGATTCAAACTTGGTATCGGCGGTCCCCTGACATTTAAGAATTCGAACCTGGATAAAATAGTAGAAGAGATTGGTATTAAGCATATTATACTTGAAACAGACTCTCCATATCTTGCTCCTGTTCCTTACAGGGGAAAAAGGAACGAGAGTTCCTATATTTGCATAATAAATAAAAGACTTGCCGAAATATTTGGAATTACTGAGGAGGAGAGTGCCTACATTACTTTTAATAACTCTTGCCGTTTGTTTAACATATGATCATTTATGGCCAGTAAAAAAGATATTTCAGTACTTATTATATATACCGGGGGTACTATCGGAATGGTTCACGATGCAAAAACAGGTACTCTCACCCCTATCGACTTTAAAAATATTGTTGATCATGTTCCTGTGCTTGCCAATTTCGGGTTTGACCTGCACTCTGTTTCTTTTGACCCTGTAAGAGATTCCTCAAATATAGATCCCGGTATGTGGGTTAAAATGTCCGAAACCATTGAAGAGAATTATGAAGCATTTGATGGTTTTGTGATTTTACATGGTACCGATACCATGGCATATTCAGCATCAGCCCTTAGTTATATGCTTGAAAATCTTTCAAAACCTGTAATATTTACCGGTTCACAGCTACCTATAGGTCTGCCACGAACAGATGGCAGGGAAAACCTTATAACCTCAATTGAAATTGCTGCTGCCAATAAAAATGGCTCTGCTCTGGTCCCTGAGGTTTGTATCTATTTCGACAGCGAGCTAATTCGCGGAAACAGGACTACCAAACTGAGTGCAGAACATTTCGATGCCTTTAGCTCACCAAATTATCCGCTACTGGCAGAAGTAGGATTGCATCTTAATTATAATTTCACCAATATCAGGTACCCCGATAAAAAGAAGAAACTCATAGTCCATAAATCATTCGATAATAATGTTGCCATCTTAAAGCTTTTCCCGGGTATTAACAGGAATTTTGTACGAGCAATTATAAATATAAAAGGATTAAAAGGATTGATTGTTGAGACATTCGGATCAGGAAATGCACCTACATATAAATGGTTCATTGATGATCTAAGACAATTTATCAATAAAGGTGGTATCATTTTCAATGTCACCCAGTGTCATGGGGGAAGTGTTGAGATGGGATTATATGAGACAAGTCGTGAAATGTTGGCTGCAGGGGTTGTCGGAGGCAAGGATATCACTTCGGAGGCTTCTGTTACTAAGCTTATGTTTTTACTTGGCAACTGTTCGTCAAAAGAGGATGTTATAAAAGGCCTCGGCAGTTCACTGGCTGGTGAGATCTCATAGCTGTCGGTTCAGAAATATTTTGTAATTTGCGCTGCTTTACCGGAGAGATGCAGGAGTGGCTTAACTGGCACGCCTGGAAAGCGTGTGTCCCGCGAAGAGCGGGACCGGGGGTTCGAATCCCCCTCTCTCCGCCTCCGCTCGCCATAGTTCCGCCC
>CAZTXH010000405.1:0-2244 GCA_964617415.1 uncultured Rikenellaceae bacterium
AATAGCAATATCCTCTATAAGATGGTGCCCATCGTCACTGGTATCACCTTTAGCGTCGATGCTTATATCAAAACCTCCATGACGTGCAATCTGATCAAGCATATGATCCAGAAATCCTATCCCGGAACTGATCTTTGATTTTCCTGTTCCATCTAAATTAAGTTCAACAGAGATTTTTGTTTCCCCGGTTTCCCTGTATATTTTCCCACGCCTTGGTATTGATTTTAGAAACACGTAAATTTCATTCCAGTCGGTTGTTGACAGGAGAGCATCCTTATACTTCTCTTTATTTAAATAAATTGCATTACAACCCAGGTTTTTTGCCAGATGTATATCACTCTTCCTGTCGCCAATCACATAGGAATTTTTAAGATCAATACCTGAAGCCATGTATTTGACAAGCATTGCCGTACCAGGTTTTCGGGTGGGTGCATTATCTTCAGGTAAGGTTCGGTCGATGAACACTTCCTGGAATTTGACTCCTTCACCTTCGAGTATCTGAAGCATTTTATTATGAATGGGCCAAAAGTTTTTTTCAGGAAATGATGAGGTGCCGAGTCCATCCTGGTTTGTTACCATAACAAGCTCAAAATCAGTCTCTGCTGCTATTTTTGAAAGTCCTGTTATTGCTCCGGGGATGAATCTGAATTTATCAAAACTGTCAACCTGTTCGTCCTTTGGTTCATCGATGATAGTGCCATCTCTGTCTATAAATAGTACCTTCTTCATTTATTAAATGATTTAATTGCTTTTATCAGTTCTTTATTCTCTGTCATAGTACCAACAGTAATCCTAATGCAATTGCTGATCACACTATTCCTGTCGCGTACTATTATGCCTTTGTTTACCAGATAGTTATACAACAAGCCGGAATCTTTTACTTTGGCCAGGAGAAAATTTGCATCCGAGGGATATACCTTTTCTATTACCGGGAGCTTTTTAAGCTCCTCTGAAAGCACTGATTTACCCTTTCTGATCTTTCGAACCTCCTCCATATATTCATCAGGTTTAAGAAGTTTCCGAAGGACGGTTTCCTGATTTATCATGCTTATATTGTATGGAGGCTTCATTTTATTGAAGTATTTTACTATCTCCGGATTTGTAAAGGCCATACCAACTCTTACCGATGCCAATCCAAATGCTTTACTGAATGTTTGCATCACTATAAGATTGGGGTACTTCTCCGTTTGATCCCTAAATGATGGCACATTTGCAAAATCAATATATGCCTCATCAAGCAGGACAATTCCATTAAATCCTGATATTATCTTTTCAAGGACAACTTTATTCATACAATTACCGGTAGGATTATTTGGCGAACATATCAGGATGAGTTTAAGATATTTGTCAGATAACCATGGCATTACCTCTTCAGGATCAATCTGAAAATTGTTATCAAGCGGAGCCTTTATAATTTTAACATCATTAGCAGCAGCCGACACCTGGTACATGCCGTAGGTAGGAGAGAAGGTAAGTGCCTTGTCAATTCCGGGATTACA
Organism: uncultured Rikenellaceae bacterium; assembly: GCA_964617415.1. Classification (GTDB taxonomy): domain Bacteria; phylum Bacteroidota; class Bacteroidia; order Bacteroidales; family VadinHA17; genus LD21. The sequence continues at coordinate 1,500 of CAZTXH010000405.1, forward strand.
AAAGATCCTGAAGCAGAGATCAATTATTTCATCACTTCCGTTTCCCAGGAAGATTCTCTCTGCCGGAATATTGCGCAATTTACTAATGGCTAGTTTAAGCTCTTCCTGATATGGATCGGGGTACCTGTTGAGTGATCCATAAGGATTCTCATTGGCATCCATAAATACAGCAGCCTTACCCCTGAAATCATCCCTGGCACATGAATAAGGGATCAGGTCCTTTACATTTTTTCTTACAAGTTTATTCAGATCAATCATTTATAATTTTTTTAATCTGACCGTTATTGCATTTTTATGACCATAGAGTGATTCTGCTTCAGCCATAATTTCTACTACAGGGCCAATATTTTTTATGCCTGTACTGTTCAGTTCCTGGAAAGTTATTGTTTTGACAAAGCTGTCGACCGAGACACCACTGTAGTTCCTGGCCTTACCATTTGTCGGAAGAGTATGGTTCGGACCGGAAGCATAATCTCCTGCACTTTCGCAACTATATTCCCCGATGAAGACAGAACCAGCATTAATGACTTTATCAGTAAGCATAGCTGCATTGTCGGTGTTGATAATAAGATGTTCGGGAGCATAAAGGTTGCTGAAGTCGATACATTTATCCATGTCAGGAAATAAAATCATAAGAGAGTTATCCAGAGCCTTCAGGGTAATCTCTTTTCTTGGGAAATCGCTAATCTGTTTCATTATTTCCCTGGGTACACTTTCCAGTAGAGGCTTATGATCGGTTACCAGT
>CAZTXH010000406.1:0-2239 GCA_964617415.1 uncultured Rikenellaceae bacterium
ATATTTACGTGGTGGATAAATTAAAGCGGCTGCAGGGGATTCTTTCTTTACGGGATATATTATCCGGTCGGGATGAAGATAAAATTGAAGAAATAATGGTAAAAAATGTGATTACCGTTCGCGAAGATACGGATCAAGAAGAGGTAGCCAAAACATTGGAAACCTATGATCTCTTGGCGTTACCGGTTGTGGACAGATATAACCGGTTGTTGGGTATAATCACTTTTGATGATGTTATTGACGTTATCAGAGAAGAACAGACCGAGGATATTTATAAGATGGGAGCTATGGGCGGAAGCGTTGTCCCTTATTTGGAAAGTTCGATATGGGATCTGGTAAAAAAGCGTATTCCCTGGCTCACAATTCTTTTGATTACTGCGACATTCACCGCTAATGTAATAGACCTGTTCCAAAATGTATATGCACAGGCGGCATTTCTTGTGCCGTTCATGCAGCTGATAACCGGTACAGGCGGTAATTCGGGAACACAATCATCTACCCTGATGATTCGCGGATTAGCTACTGGTGAGCTGGAATTCAAGGATATCGGCAAAGTATTATTAAAAGAAATTATGGTGGGTGCGCTTATTGGAATTGTCATGGGATGTTTGACCGTAGTACGTGTGATGATATTTGATTTGGGGCTTGCTTTTACCGAGGTTATGATGCGGGGTGTAGCCATTGGCCTTGCTATGTCATTTGTAGTTATTGTTGCTACGTTAATAGGCGCTCTTGCCCCTTTGCTTATAAAAAGATTGGGCTTTGATCCTACTGTAGCAGCAGGACCGCTTATGGCCACAGTTATTGATGTATGCGGTTTAACCATCTACTTTCAAACCGTACGTATTATATTGAAGTTGTAAGGAATATTTTTATTATGATATTATTTTATTATTCACTAAATAAATGGGAAGAAAATTTGAAAAACGGGGTAAGACGCATTATATTTAGATGTTGAAGCTAATGAGAGTAAAGTATATGGGTAAAAAACTCAAAATATCTTTTGCAGGGGTTATAATTATATCGTTTTGCCATTATATACTCTATGCAGATACAAGTTATTCCTCAAATGATATTATAATATTCAGTACATATATAGGTGATATTTCTTCCCCGGAGACTGAGATAGACTCATCTGTAAAGCTTTTAAGACAAAAGGTGTATGAAGTATTTCTTGGTTTATCGGGATTTGATATCAAATTAATGGATTATAGCCTGGCTTATCAGGACCTGATGCTTTTTTTAACTCAGATTAAGGAATATACTGCTGATCCGGAGGGAGTACCGGCACATCTTGAGATTGGAGACATGATCTTTTCCCAACAGGATTTTAAGCTCATAATCAATTCCTATATGTTGGTAATACCTATGCTTACTTCATTTACAATAGAAGAAGTGAATAAGGAAGGGATGCAATCCAAATATAAGGTTTTTATTTCAATAACATATGCTATTGTAAACACTAAAGACGGCACGATTCTTGACAATATTGTACTCGAATCCATCGGATATGATGAAGAAAAAGATCGTGCCATTGATGATGCTATGGAGGATATACCTATACAACTTACATATGAAGTAAGAAGTTTGGATATTTTTTTATTAATGGACAGGATTGTTGAAATTATTGATCCTGATGTGGTGATCAAATTAGGAAAAGAAAAAGGTGTCTCGGTTGGTGATGAGTATTCTATTTTAGGTTCTGATACGGAAAATTTAACCGAGCAGCAGAGAACCGAAGAAAAGGGACTCATTATTATTCATGATGTAGAAAAGGATGTTTCTATCGGTAAAGTGATCTATGCGGATACACAACTTACTATCGGCACCCCTGTGAAACAAATCGGCCGGATAGGATTAACCATAGTGCCCTATATGCATATAGAAATAAATTTTGAGAATTCTGAATTTGGCGCATTCAGCGGACTCAAATTCATTTTAACAAAAGGATTCTTTGCCATACAACCAGTATTGTGCTTTGAGGTAGGTCTTTATCCTTTCGAGCGTTTGCAGGAAGAGCTGCCGCTCAGAGCGTACGGCGGTTTGGATTTTAATCTTTATCTGGGCAGGTTTCAATTTACAGGTATGGCTGCCGTGGGAACGGAGATTGTAACCGCCCTTTCAGCCGATTCACGTGTAGACGGATTTGATTTTTCTTCTGTAGGGCTTGCAGGGATCATCACGATAAGCTATCTTATCACGCGCGATGTAAGACTGCTGCTTGATCTGGGGTATCAGG
>CAZTXH010000407.1:0-2230 GCA_964617415.1 uncultured Rikenellaceae bacterium
CCAACAGCCTTGACCAGGTTGAATCAAAAGTCATATACAGCATATTTCATAAGCAGCCGAAAAGAGCCGATACTTACTGGTTTATACATGTCGACAGGGTGAATGAACCTAACAGATTTAATTACAAAGTGACCCAGATCATCCCCGGTATCCTCATCAGGATTGATTTTTACCTTGGATTTAAGATCGCACCAAAGGTAAATCTCTATTTTAAAGAAGTACTGGAAGACCTTGTTAAATCCGGTGAAATAAAAGTAAACAGCAGTTTCGACTCAATGAAAAGACATAATATAGAAGGGGATTTCAGATTTATTTTAATTGACCGTATAATGTCACGTGATTTATCCCTGTCAGCCTCAGAAAACTTTATTCTTACGCTTCACAATATTGTAAGAAATATTGGTATTACGGATATAAGAGCACTTAACCTCGATACAACAATTACAATTGAAGAGAAAGTGCCGATAGTTATTGATCAGCCCGTGGAGAAGAGAATTGAACGTATTAAGGATAATTCATCTGACAGCTCTTAGCTATACAAAGATAATCCGACTTGTTTCTACATCTACAGGATATTTCAGGGTACTGTTAAGGTATTATCGGGTTTCTCTTTTTCTTCAAAGAGATTTTCGTACCTGCTGAGCAGATCAAATATCTTTTCTACCTCCATTTTAGTATTTGTTTAAATATAAGGCTGTTGGAAAAACATATATCATTTAGAAGATTATTATTGCAATTTATTAAATATAGAGGATATAGAACATAAAGAGGGGTGAAGATTGCCGATCAACAATATCTATTATGATTTTACATGATACCTGGATTGTAAAAGAGAAGGGAAATGTTAATTTTGTTGCATTCGTTCATCAATGAATTATTTTGAGTTATGAATGCAGTGCCCTTTGTAATTGGGTCCATTGTCCTTTTCGCATTAGCATACAGGTTTTATTTCAGCTTTGTGGCTGCCAAGGTAGCTGTCAGGAACGATCTGGCAGAGACTCCGGCACACAGGCTATATGATGGTCAGAACTATTATCCTATTAAGAAATGGGTCCTTTTCGGGCATCATTTTGCAGCAATTGCCGGGGCAGGGCCACTTGTAGGTCCGGTTCTTGCCGCTCAGTTTGGATTTATGCCAGGTTTCTTATGGATACTTATCGGAGCGGTGATGGCAGGATCAGTACATGACTTTGTAATACTCACAGCGTCGGTACAACATGATGGTAAGTCTCTTGCCGAAATAGCAAAGACCGAAATAAACAAAGTAAGCGGTACAACAACTACGTTTGCAATACTATTGATTATAGTCATTGCCCTGGCAGGGCTGGGTCTTGTTGTGGTCAATGCTCTTGCAGAGAGTCCATGGGGAACATTTACCATAGCATCAACAATACCGATTGCAATAGCTATGGGAATATGGATGTTCAGGATACGAAAAGGAAAAGCCGTTGAAGCAACTGTTTTTGGTGTTATCCTGCTTGTAGTGGCGGTGGTCCTTGGTCGTTATGTGCCTGAATCGCAGTTTGCATCATGGTTTACATTCGATCATAAAACCCTGACAATACTGATTGCCATATATGGATTTCTGGCATCAGTACTTCCTGTTTGGATTCTCCTTTCACCCCGTGACTACCTGAGTTCAATAATGAAAATATCAGTTATCGGCCTCCTGGCTATCGGATTGATCATTGTTGCTCCGGAAATAAAAATGCCCGGATATACAGATTTTGGTAAAGGAGGGGGACCCATTATTCCCGGTAAACTCTTTCCATACCTGTTCATTACAATAGCTTGTGGTGCTATTTCCGGTTTTCATTCGCTTGTGAGTTCCGGGACAACACCCAAGATGGTGATGAAAGAGGCTGATATTAAGCCTATTGCAGTAGGCTCGATGCTCACAGAGGGTGCGATCAGTATTATGGCATTGATAGCTGCCACAAGCCTGCTTCCACTTGACTATTTTCAAATCAATGTTCCGGTGGATAAACTTCAGGCGATATTGCCCAGGCTTCATGAAATGGGTTTTACAGAATCAAATCTGGATCAGCTTTCAGCAAGCGTGGGTGAAAATATAGCAGGACGTACCGGAGGAGCAGTATCTCTGGGTGTTGGAATGGCTTATATATTCTCATCAATCCCCGGGATGAAACATCTCATGTCGTACTGGTACCATTTTGCAATAATGTTCGAGGCATTGTTCATCCTCACGACAATAGATGCAGGAACAAGG
>CAZTXH010000408.1:0-2229 GCA_964617415.1 uncultured Rikenellaceae bacterium
AACGCCTAATGAAAAGGGGAAATGGAACACCTCAAACAATATCAAAATATACTCGGGGGGCCTTGCTCCCAGGCATCCAAAAAAAAGGATCTGCTTTTTGCACTTCGAAGGATGGAAGGAAAAGACGTTGTGCTTATCGACACCGCAGGGCAAAGTCAATATGATAGATCCAGATTGGATGAACTCAGAAGATTGATTCCCGGTGATTTAAATATAAGTACTCATCTTCTATTGAGCATTGCAACCGCCGAATCTGAGATGAATAAAGCAGCCGATAATTTCAGATGTTTAAATTATCAGAGCTACATATTTACAAAAAAAGATGAAACTCAAAAATGTGGTACAATTTTGAACCAGATTATGAAACAAAGTTTACCTGTTTCGTATATTACCACAGGGCAGAATGTACCTGAAGATATTGAGGAGGCAGAAAGAGAAAAACTATTAAAGCTGATTGTTTCGTAAAAAAGCAAAAAAATCAAGTTTTGTAACTATTATCTTAAAGAAGGCTAATAGAATGTAACAGGCCGGGAAGACTTTTATGAGGAAGTTATAATAAATTATTAAACAAGGAAGATTTATATTGGAGACCCAAAAGATGGATCAGGCTACAAATTTGAGAAAGATTGTAAAAGAAGAATCGGGGAAGGTTCACAAGCTTAGAGTGAAAGATGGATCATTTCCCCCAAAAAACAATCCCATGGTTATCGCAGTTACCAGCGGAAAGGGCGGAGTGGGAAAGACAAATATCGTTGGCAATCTGGCGATTACATTTCAGAGGATGAGAAAAAGAGTGTTAATCTTTGATGCAGATCTCGGGCTTGCAAATATCGATATTATATTTGGTATTAATCCCAAATATACAATCGAGGAAGTCATAAAGGGTGAAAAAGAGCTGTCTCAAATAATTGCCATGGGACCGGAAGGTGTGGCCATAATACCCGCAAGTTCTGGAGTACAGGAGTTATCCAATCTTACAGAAGGTCATAAAATCAATCTCTTAAATGAGTTTGATTTGTTGAACAATATGTATGACATATTGCTGATTGACACAGGTGCGGGTATTTCCTCCAATGTTATTTATTTTAATTTAGCGGCCCAAGAAAGGATTGTAGTTGTAACACCGGAACCTACATCTATTACGGATGCCTATGCCCTTATTAAAGTTATGTTTATGAAGCACGGAACAAATAAATTTATTATCTTGATGAATATGGTTAGAAATGAAAAAGAGGCGGTGTCAGTTTATAAACATTTGAGTGGGGTCGTAGAAAAATTTATGGGAAGCATATCCTTAGACTATGCGGGATATATTCCATATGATAAACATTTGAATGAATCCGTAAACAGAAGAGAACCTGTTACCTGTTGCTATCCTCAATCATCTTCAAGTCAAAGTTTTAAAAAATTGGCTGAATATCTTTTAGAACAGACAGATGAAAGACATCAAGATGGAAGTATACAATTTTTTTGGAAAAGACTGATGGTTGGCGCTGTAGGTGGATGAAATGAATGCAGGGATAAAAAAATATCAAGAAATAACCCATGTAGATCAGGAAAGCATGGATGATAATCATCGGGAAGAGCTTATTCTCAAATATGCACCCCTTGTAAAACAAATCGCTGAAAGAATGGCGGTTAGACTTCCTCCCAATATATCTAAAGATGAACTCATCGGTCCTGGGGTTTTGGGGCTGTTTGATGCCATTGATAAATTCGACTCAACAAGGGGGATTAAATTCAGGACATATGCGAATCTAAGGATAAAAGGGGCAATTTTAGATGAATTAAGAAAGATGGATTGGATTTCAAGATCTGTGCGAAGAAATATTAACAGAATCGAGGATGCAATAAGAACCCTTGAGCTGAAACTAGGAAGAGATCCAAAGGATGATGAGATAGCTGAAGAAATGGGACTTGATATGGATTCATATTACAGAATGGTCAGCAGATCTCATGGCGTCAACCTGTTAAGCCTAGACGAATTGATGCTTGACGGTTCTTCACCTAAAATTGCCAAACAAGTATCGGGTCAACCTTCTCCAATTGATGAATTAAAAGTAAAGGAGATTAAATCAATTATATTGAAGGCGCTGTCAACGCTTTCAAAAAAAGAACAAATAGTAATGTCACTATATTATTATGATGAATTGACATTAAAAGAAATAGCACAGGTGTTAAGTTTAACCGAGTCAAGGATATCCCAAATCCATTCGAAAGCAATAATAA
>CAZTXH010000409.1:0-575 GCA_964617415.1 uncultured Rikenellaceae bacterium
TTTCTGTGGTGTTGATCCTGTTGTTGAAATTACGGTTGCAAGTACCAGATCGGTATTCCCGGGATATTTTTGTGTAATCTGAAGGTAAATGCTTTTCATAACCTTATAATATCTTTAAAATGAAGAAACCCCGGGATTACCAGGATATAAATCAGTGCCAAAAACCTCCTTTTAACAAATATATTATAATTGCTTATAACTGTGAACGGGTAACAAGACATAGAAGAACACTAAAATATCTGTCAACAGCTTTATGCTGTCATATTATAATTTGATTATTCTTCTATTTTTCCCTTCTCATCTTTTTCCTTTTTTTCAGGTTCATCCTTAACATCCGAAGCTTTCTTAAATTCCTTAACACCCTGACCTATCCCTTTCATCAGTTCAGGAATTTTGCGTGCACCAAACAACAACACAACTACAAGCAGTATAAGGATGATCTCAGTAGCTCCAAAATTTCCCATCTTTTCAGATTTTTGTAATCAATCTATAAAGGTATACATACCTTATTATAAATACAAATCCGTACCCATAAGCTGGTGTCGGTTTTGATATTAAATTATATCTTTATGCGC
>CAZTXH010000409.1:585-1084 GCA_964617415.1 uncultured Rikenellaceae bacterium
AAATCAGACATTACAAACTGCGATACAACACAGAACTGGAGGCAATTCGCGCCGGGAGGCTTGGTCGAACGCCTTCGGAATTATGTTCCCAATCTTCTCAAGGAGATTTTCAGGTCCCTCCTTCCTTAACTCCCATCCTTAAAAGGGACATGTACACAGGAGGAGATCAAAAACTGTTCAGAAAGCACTTGATTATATTGATGTACTGCTTATAAAACACAGGCTGGCAGGTGACAGATATGCTGAAAGAGCAAAAGAGGTTGTGTCCGGAATAACGACAGGTTTTATTATTTAATGTAAAAGTCCAATACGTTCCTGTTTTCAAGATAAGCAACGAGGTGGTCGTCTTTCTTCAATGGACCAACACCTGATGGTGTTCCGGTAAAAATAAGATCACCGGTTTTCAGGGTAAAAAAGGCTGATATATAAGCGATAATCTCATTGAAGCTAAATATCATATCTGATGTATTTCCCTGCTGTACTATCTTGTCATTAATAT
>CAZTXH010000409.1:1094-2229 GCA_964617415.1 uncultured Rikenellaceae bacterium
GGGCTGCCCCATCAAAGCACTTTGACAATTCCCATGGCATACCGGCAGCTGAATTACGGTTCTGGATATCACGGGCGGTGATATCGATACCCACTGTAATCTCTTCATAGTACCTGTGGGCGTATTTTGTATCAATACCCTTGCCAAGCTTACTTATTTTCAATACAATTTCGGCTTCATACTGTATCATTTTAGAAAAACCAGGCAGGAAGAACGGTTTATTGTTTTTCAGTATTGAAGAGTCCGGTTTAAGGAATACAATAGGTTCTCCCGGCGACCTTCTTCCCAGCTCCATGGCATGTTTCCTGTAATTCAGTCCTATACAAATTATCTTCATGCTATTTGCCTTTTCTCCCGAACGATCTTAGTTTTATCTCTGTCAGGACTTTCTTAGTATAAAGAGGAAAATCTCCATTCATTATCCATGAATAATAGGATGGTTCATCCTGCAGGACTTTTTCGACAGATTTTCCTTTATGTTTCCCGAAATTAAAGACCTCGATACCATTCTCGTCAAGTACTATCCTTCCTGCAAAATCGACAAGATCATTATAAGAGCTGTAATCGGCCAGTTTATCAATATCATTTTCAAGATCCTTATACGTGTCGAGCTGGGCCTTTAGCACCTCGTATGTTGCTGATGTATCGGCTTTTGAGCTATGTGCCTCTTTAAGTTCCTTATTACAGTAGAACTGATATGCTGCTGTAAGGGTTCTTTGCTCTTTCTTATGGAAAATAACCTGTACATCAACATATTTTCTTTTCAGGAAATTGATATCCGTATCGGTTCTCAGGAACTCCTCTGCCAGGAGAGGAATATCAAATTTCATTGAATTATAACCTGCAAGGTCACAACCTTCAAGGAAGATTGCCAGGTTTTTTGCTACCTCCCTGAATGTAGGAGCATCTGCAATATCCTTATCACCTATACCATGTATTTTTGTAGCTTGAGGAGGAATTGGCATTTCGGGATTAATCCTGGCAGTTATCCATTGTTCTTTTCCATCAGGGGTGATCTTCAAAAGAGATATTTCCACAATACGATCATTCGAAACACTAATACCTGTTGTTTCGAGATCAATAAAAACAATAGGACGTTTAAGCTTAAGTTCCAATTATCAGGCGTTTATCATCG
>CAZTXH010000410.1:0-1309 GCA_964617415.1 uncultured Rikenellaceae bacterium
GCCACATCCACACTTGTGAATAAACATGCAAGATCTGTTGCTATGAAGGATAAATTTGTAAGAATCATTCCTGAAGCAAAAGATGCTGATATTCATTATGTTATCAACCGTTATAATCTACGTAACTCCGAACTTAAAGCTGAGGATATTACCGCCTTACAGGAGTATATTAAGGCTGTTGACACTGATTCTACACGTCAATTCAAAGGTGTTGCTATCAGTTCCTATGCATCACCCGATGGTGAAGTAGATTTCAATACAAAACTATCGGGAAACAGGGGTACAACAGCAGATAAATTCCTTAAAAAAGAATTCGGAGAAATCGAAAGTGCAGAAGCTGAAGGATTTTTCGATTCAAAAACCACTCCGGAAGACTGGGAAGGTTTCAAAACTGAAGTTACAAATTCAAACATAGAGGATAAAGACCTTATACTACGTGTCCTTTCAATGTATTCCGATCCCGATGTGAGGGAAAAAGAAATCAGAAACATGTCAGCCGCTTTTGAAGTTCTCAAAACTGATATTCTGCCAAAATTGAGAAGATCAATAATAACTGTGGATGTTGATAAGATAGGTCGCAGCGATGAAGAAATTCTTGCACTGGCAAAATCTGATCCCAAAGTATTGAGCCTTGAAGAGATTTTATATGCCGGTACTTTGACAGATGATTTAGATGAACAGCTTCCAATCTATAAAGCTGCCCAGGAAAACTTTCCCAAGTGTATTCGTGCAGCAAACAATGTAGGTTATACACTTATGGCTCAGGGAAAAACGGATGAAGCAATAGCTGCATATGAGGTGGCAAAAGCTATTAATGATAACGATGTCGTTAAAAACAACCTCGCTTTCTGTTATCTGGTAAAAGGTGATATGGACAAAGCTGAAGAGATTTTCACATCTATGACAGCAGCTACACCTGAATCAAAATGGGGTCTAGGTGTCATTTCAATAACCAAAGGAGAATATGACAAAGCTGTAAACTACTTTGGTACTGAACCATGCTTTAATGTAGCACTTGCTCAGCTACTTAAGGGTGATGTCAACAAGGCCAAGGTAACCCTTGATAGTGCAGAGTCATTATGTCCTGATGGAAGAGGTGAATATCTGAAAGCAGTTGTGGGTGCTCGTCTTGATGATAGAGACTATATGCTTAATGGTTTGCGTGAAGCCATTGGGATAAAAGCTGACTGGAAAGAATATGCAAAAACCGATCTTGAACTTGCCAAATACTGGAACGACGATACATTTAAATCTGTAGTACAGTAAAATAGTACTATAATCATAATTATAGAAAGCAGGGGCGCTGCAT
>CAZTXH010000410.1:1319-2217 GCA_964617415.1 uncultured Rikenellaceae bacterium
GTTCCCATAATACTATCCCGGCACTCACGGCTATATTAAAGGAATGTTTTGTGCCAAATTGCGGAATCTCGATTACGTAATCACATTCATCAATTATTTCCTGGGCTACCCCATTTACTTCATGGCCAAATATCAACGCATACTCAGTATTTTCCTGTACCTTAAAATCACTTAGATTGATAGAGTCTTCAGCCTGCTCAATACCAATAATTTTATAGCCATGTGATCGTAGTTCAGCTATGGCATCTGTTGTTTCTTTAAAATATTTCCATGATACCGATTCTGTAGCACCAAGTGCAGTTTTTTGAATTTCACGGTTTGGAGGTGTGGCAGTAATACCGCAGAGATAAATGGCACTTGTCATAAAGGCATCAGCTGTCCTGAATACTGAACCCACATTACTCTGGCTCCTGATATTATCAAGTACAATTATAAAGGGAGATTTCTCAGATTCCCTGAACTGATCAATACTCTTTCTATCAAGCTCCTCGTTTTTCAGTTTACGCATTCTTTTTTTTATCAAAATAACTAAAAAATCGGTTTATTACCTTTATTTTGTATTCTGTGAATTTAATAACCGGTATAACTTAACAAATTTAAGAATGAATATTCATGAATACCAGGGTAAATCGTTACTTAAAACATATGGTGTAGATATCCAGGAGGGATTTGTCGCTGAAACACCCGATCAGGCTATAGTGGTAGCAAAACAGCTGCAGGATAAATTCGGATCAGACTGTTTTGTTGTTAAAGCACAGATACATGCGGGGGGAAGAGGTAAGGGAGGTGGTGTAAAACTGGCAAAAAGTATTGAAGAAGCAGGTAAAGTCGCTTCGAAGCTTATTGGTATGCAGTTGGTTACACCTCAAACAGGACCAGGTGGCAAGAAAGTCAATAG
>CAZTXH010000411.1:0-2216 GCA_964617415.1 uncultured Rikenellaceae bacterium
TGCAACTTTCAGACAGATCTTTGAGGGCAGAGTAATCTGGTCCGATTTTGTCCCCTGGTATTACCTTCCGAAGTCAATGGCTATAACAATACCTGTTGTTGTACTTAAAGGCTTTATTGCTTTTTTTGCCTTCACAGGGAAGATTCTCAGATCCGGGAAAGCAATTATATATGGATTGGTATTATTTACCATAATCTTTCCTGTCATCTTTGTGATGATTAAGAAATCGAACCTCTATAGCTCATGGCGTCAGTTACTTTTTATTTATCCTTCAGTTGTACTGCTCGCAGCTGCAGGATTCAATTACATTTTTTCAATTGATAAAACCTGGTATTACAAATTGATACCTCTTGGGGTCATTTTGTTATTTGCCATATTTCCAATAAAGTATATGGCTGAAAACTGGCCATATTCCTATTTTTATTATAATGTACTTACCGGAGGATTACAAGGTGCTCATGGTTATTACGAAACAGATTATTACTATGTCAGCCAGACGGAAGCATCAGAATGGCTGATTGATTATCTGAATAAAGAAAGGATTGATAGTGCTGTTGTTAAGGCTACTTTTCCTGTTACCTGGCAATTCAGGAATTATCCGGGAATAAAAACCTCCTATTTCAGATACGAGGAAAGAAGTCAATTTAACTGGGATTATGCTATTGTTACAAACAGGTATATTCCTCCCTTCAGGCTTAAAAACAAGGAATGGCCACCCGAGAATACTATTCATACCGTTTATGCCGACAGTGTCCCTGTTTGTGCAGTACTTGAACGAAAAACAAAAGCAGATTTTTACGGGTTCAGGGCTCTTGAAGAGGGAAGAAATAAGGATGCAATAGGGCTTTTTGAGGAAGCTTTGCAGATCATTATTGATGATGAAATGATTTTTTATAATTTTGCGCGTGGATTGTATAATGACGGTCAGTATCAAAAAGCTGATTCCATTTTAAAACAATGCCTGAAAATAAATCCGGAATTTGAACCGGCACTTATGTACCTGGGCAATATTGCAAAAGCTGATAAAAGGTACGATGATGCATCAGGTTATTATAAGAAACTGATAAATATAAACCGGAAATATTTTGATTCATATGTTGAACTGGCTGAAATCATGACTGAAAAGAATATGCAGGAAGCCAGACAGCTTTTAAGAGATTGTCTCACAATCAATCCCACTTATAAACCGGCTGTCAGTGCTTTGGCTGATACATACAGGGATACTGATCCCGATATTGCTGAGAAATATGATAAACTGTTAGAAACAATAAAATAACATAACATTTAACAAATATTTACACATGAAAAAAAAGATTATAATAGTATCATTATCTGCAATGTTGGCTTTTGCGGGTCTTTCAGCGGCTTTCTCGCAGGAAGCACCTGATCCTCAGCAGGATACTGTAAACATGGATACCGATGCAAAGCCGACTTTCTATTATGCAGTGGAAGATGAAGAATCTGTATCAGAAGAGGCATCAGGCAAGAGTTCAGCAGGTCTGATTGTAATAATAGTTGGAGCTGTAATTATTATTGGTGGAGGTGCAGTTTTAATTTTCAGAAAAAAGAAATAAAATTACACTTTTTCCCAGATATTCCCTTTTTTATTTGAGTTCACAACTGCATGTATAAATTTCATACCCCTGACTCCGTCATGTACTGAAGGGAACTCCCCGGGATTAAATTTCTTCTTTCGTATTGATTTAGCTGTTCCTTTATAAATATTTGCCAGAGCTTCATATATGCCTTCAGGATGACCAGCTGGCATTGTATGACCCTCTTCAGCCATTTGAAAGTTATATCCGTGTGCAGGCTTCAGCACCTTTGTTGGTTCTGAATCACTTATCAGGTAGAGATGATTGGGGTTCTCCTGGCCCCATTTCAGACTTGCCTTTGAGCCATAAACGGCAATTGTTAGGTTATTTTCTTCTCCTGCACATACCTGGCTTGACCTGATCACTCCCTTAAGCTTTTTATTGAAGCGGAGCAGAACTGTACCGTCAAGGTCCAGTTTCATTTTATCCTTAACGGGATTAAGATCTGACAACACCTCTTTAACCTTAAGGCTTGTTGTATATTCAATAAGGTTGAATGCATGAACCCCGATATCACCCATACAACTGCTTACTCCGGCATGTTCTGACTTAAGTCTCCAGACACCGGTTATCCGGCTGTCAGTGCCATGAATTATTGCATTTATCCAGCCCTGATAGTAC
>CAZTXH010000412.1:0-2215 GCA_964617415.1 uncultured Rikenellaceae bacterium
GAATTACTTAACGTTTGATTTAACCTTGTTGATGAAAGATTTAGCCGGTTTAAAAGCAGGGATGTTATGAGCAGGAATTATGATTGTTGTATTTTTTGAGATATTCCTTGCAGTTTTCTTTGCTCTTTTCTTAACGATAAAGCTTCCGAAACCCCTGAGGTAAACATTATTACCACTTACCATTGAATGTTTTACGGTTTCCATTAAAGCTTCTACAGTTTTTTGTACAGTTACCTTTTCAATACCAGTGTTTTTGGCAATTTCGTTAACGATGTCTGCTTTAGTCATTTTTCTAGAATTTTAAAATTCAACAAATTATTTTGATTATTCGTTTTTTCAACCCTGCAAATATAAAAATATTATTTATTTAAATAGAAACAGTTACATAATAAAATTTTTTTTTTGACATTTATTATTGCCTTAATTCCAATGAAATAGAAAACCGCATATTGTCAGAGCTGTTATCTATACGAACAGGTGGTACTGTAAGGGCCTCAGTAAGCGAAAAATTAAGTTTTATATTTATAAATTCCTTAAAGGAACCATAATTGTTAGTAGTGGTTTTTTTGTTAACTTTGCATTCTATTGTTGGATTAATTTATAACTATTATAACTACATGTCAATCAATAAGGTTTTACTAGTAGGTAATGTTGGTAAGGATCCTGTTGTAAGGTACTTCGATAAAGGTGTAGCAAAAGCAACCTTCCCTCTGGCCACAAGCGAGACATATACTAACCAGCAAGGGGAAACAATTACATCAACAGAATGGCATAATATAGTACTATGGCGTGCCCTGGCTGAGGTAGCTGAAAAAAAAGTTAAAAAGGGGACTCAGGTCTATGTGGTCGGGAAAATAAAAACAAGATCATATGTCGATAAAGAGGGGAATAATAAATATATTACCGAGATCCTGGCTGATACCATGATGGTAATTGAAAAGAAACCAGTACAGAGCAATTATTCAGGACAAAAAGATATTTCAAGCAGCGATTCTCAAACAAATCGGGGTACTTCTCCGGAAGTTAAGGAACCAGATTCAAATTATACCGTATCAGATAACACCCAGGATAAAAGTGCTGTGAATAACAATCAACAGCAACAGAACGATCCCTTCAACAAGGAATTCGAGAATCCAAAAAATGAGGATGACCTTCCATTTTAATTAGTCTAAACTAAAAGCGATTCAGGTGGAACCTGGATATTCATATTCAGTATTGGCATCTCTTGCAGGAATAACTGTCCATGCTCCTGATTATAAAATAATTATTGGATTTGCAGTGCTGGCTATTTTGCTTTTTGGATCAGCACTCTTTTCCGGATCAGAAGTGGCATATTTCTCTTTAAGTCCGGAAGATCTTGAAAAATTCAGAAATGATAACAGGAAAAAAGCAAAGGTTGTTCTCAAATTATATGGCATTCCCGAGAGATTATTAAGTACAATTCTTATCGCAAACAATATTATAAATGTTGCTACTGTACTTCTCGCTGCCTTTATTAGTTCAAGACTATTTGATATTAGCAATAGTCCGCTTCTTGGATTCTTGTTAGAAGCTGTCGTAATTACCTTCCTTTTACTTTTCTTTGGCGAAATCTTGCCAAAGGTATATGCATCAAGAAATAATGCTGAGGTAGCCCAGCTTATGGCATTTCCACTTTCGGTCTCCGAGAAGATCTTTCATCCTGTTGCTTCCCTTCTGATACGTTCTACAAGACTCGTGAAAAAGAGAGCCGGAAAACGCCAGGAAAAAATAAGTATCCATGACCTTTCTGATGCTCTCGAACTTACTTCAGATGATATTAAGGAGGATGAAAAAATACTCAAAGGAATCCTTAATTTCGGAAATATCAATGTAAGTGCAATAATGTGTCCCAGAATTGATGTGACAGCCGTTGATATAAGACTGAATTTTAAAGAGATTATTCCTTTAATAATTGATTCGGGATTTTCAAGAATACCTGCCTATTCTGAGTCATTCGACAATGTAAAAGGAATTCTATATGCAAAAGATGTACTCCCGTATATCAATAATCCCGGCTCTTTCAAATGGCAGACTCTTCTGCGTCCTCCATATTTTGTGCCGGAAACAAAAAAAATAAATGACCTGCTTAAAGAATTCCAGGTCAATAAGATCCATATGGCAATAGTAATAGATGAATACGGAGGAACAGCAGGAATAATAACCCTGGAAGATATCCTTGAAGAAATTGTTGGTG
>CAZTXH010000413.1:0-2214 GCA_964617415.1 uncultured Rikenellaceae bacterium
GAGTAATCCGAGGTCCATGAATCCTCTGATGCTTTTACAGGATCAGGAGAATTGAGTCCCTCCCATGTAATTTTCTGAATGAAATATTCACCATCAAACAACTCTGATTCAATTATTTCTTTTCCTTTAGAATAAAGATCTTCATATTTTACAACATTTTCGTCGAGATAATTTCCCATCTCCGATATAGCTTTGAGAGCACCGAGGTAAAAACTTGTACACATACCGTCGGGTCCCCAGAACTCAATATCATAAGTATTATGATGTGGTTCCTCAAGAGTACCGGTCAGTCGAGGATCCCATGTTCTTATTGCATAATCCATACTTTCGACGACCTTAGGGTACATTTTCTTAAGCCATTCATTATCACCACTTATACGCCAGTCACGATATACTTTCATTATTCCTCCAAGCTGCCCGTCGGCTGCGGCATGGAATGTTGCTGCTACAGGTCTTATTGGTAGAGCCGATCTGAAAGTCTGATGACCCTCTTTATTCTGGCTAAAAAAAAATTCCGTTTCACGCAATGTCCTTTCCAAAGCTGGGAAGAGATGAGGAATTGCCTGAGCATAATTCCATACATGTGTACATGAACCTGCGCAACTTCCATAATTGTCACCACATCCCTCCCAATTCCAGAGCTTGCCGTTAGTCTGACGCAAAACAGTCGGGGATTTTAAAATTGTGAGATTAGCGGAAATTGCTTCAATAACTTCAGGTGGTAATGTGGAGTTGTAAAATGAGCTTTTAAATAATTCTGACTTTAACAGCAGGTCATTATAATTTGTCTTCCAGAAATCCGTAACCTCATTTATCCCGGAAATTCTTCCCGAATACCATGGCTTGTAATAGTAACTCTTATATGAGGATTCGTTATACGTAGATTCCCTCTCATCGTATTCCTGTGAATCCTGCCCATATCTCAGAGTTGTATTCGGCACATACCAGGCCATCATCAGTTTTATGACTTTTGTCTCTCCGGGATTCAATGTGAATGGAACATACAGTGATGCACCGGGAGCATCATCCTCAATCGGAGGTGTACTCCTGGTTTCACTATCCAGTATTGTATTCCATGTTATTGTAAGCGGATCCCACCATCCTCCCCTGAACCAGCAATGATCGACAACTGTCTCATTATCTGATGTAAAGATTGCAAAATCACCTTGTTTTTCCGGATTCTCTTTTGTTCCCTCTTCTGAAAGTATAAATCCTCCTGCGATCGGTTTGACACTAGCTTTACTCCCTGACTGTCTCATAAAATTCCGTGTGTTATATGAAAATATAGCCTCAAGTTTTGAATTGGTGTTGTTGCTGAATGTATATTCAAGCGCTCCCACTGGCAAACTTGAATTATCTGCATCAGCCGGTATGAAAGGGCTCCATCCTTTAATATGAACATCCAGCGGGATATCGTCATCATTAAGTTCAATTTCACAGAATGGAAATCTGGCTTGAAATGATGCTTTTTGGAACCTGGGTAGCCCATAGCTTGTTCCGGATGAACCTGTGCCTGAACTGTGCTGACCAAAATGTTTACGGCCGGGAACCTGTCCTTCAAGTACTTTGGCACCATTCTTAAGCCCTTTTACTGATATGGCTGCAAACATACATGGCTCATTGAATATGTCAGGTCTGTTTCTTACTGACACATGAGAAATTGCACCGGTTCCTTCAATACAAAACATACCAGCTCCAATACCTCCTATGGGGAATGCTATCCTGTTGAGAAACTCTTCTGAATACATTCCGTTGTATTCATGCATGGTTGTTGTCTTCGGATTTTCTTTTCCAATGCATGAGATCATCAGAAACACAATAACAATCCCAACGATGATGACATTATTGATTTTTGGTTTTTTCATCGAATAGTAGTGTGTTTTTGGTATTTATATCATACAGGTATCTCTTCAGGTATGCCCGGAACCGGACCAAAAGCATATATCTTTGGTCCGAGATAAATATCTGAATTCATCACTTCGTCCCATGTCACATCTTTTCCTGTATATGCCGACATACGGCCCATAATAGTAATAAGTGTTGAATTTACCTGTGCTTCAGCATCATTTACCACATTACCGGTTCGGATACCCGTCACCAGGTTTATGTGTTCCTGGACATAAGGGTCTTTAACTTTCCATGTATCATCAGTGGATCCCTCCTCAGGAGTGGGATATTTCCATATTTCCTCTCAATTAAGGTTATAAATGGTTC
>CAZTXH010000414.1:0-2209 GCA_964617415.1 uncultured Rikenellaceae bacterium
CCACATGTGACAAGTATTTTCATTCTTGTTTAGCTTCGCTGAGCTCGCAAGCTCGGTTGCGTTTGGAAAACATGTGGGTTTCATAAGATTAATTTTTATGATTATATGTCAAAGATAATCAAACAAGAAACTATACACAGTATTGCAATGCCTGTAATTGATAACACACTACCCTTTGAACTGTTTTAGAAGTAAGAATATGCTGATGTCTTGTTATTTAAACAGCAATTGAGCTATTTCTGCAAGGTAAAGCCTCCAGTTGTTCCAGCTGTGTCCTCCCTCGCTTTCACGGTATGTGTATTTGAATCCCAACTCATCATAAAGAGCTCTCAATTCCGTTGTTCCTTCAAAAAGAAAGTCAGTCTTCCCGCAGCCGATATAATAAAGCTTAGGATTGCTTGCTTTTAATGCCTTAATCTGTGCAATATGTTCCTCTTTATTGTATTGTCCGAACATATTGTACAACCCCATGCTAAAGACTCCTATATACATGATTTTTCCGGGATTGGCATTTGTGATCTTCTGTGTCTGGTAACCTCCCATGGATAGTCCTGCAAGTGCACGATGGTCAGGATCAGCCTGAACACGGTAATTGCTTTCTATAAAAGGTATCACATCTTTTACCAGACTCTCTTCAAACAATCCGGTTGTCATGGCTGCTGGACTGCCGGTCACGGCACCTGACACCTGTAACGGCCTTTCACCGGGGGCTGCCGGTACTGAGCCAACACCATTGGTAATCACAATGATCATTGGTTTGGCCTTACTATCAGCGATAAGGTTATCAAGTATATAGTTTGCCTTGCCGCGACTTATCCAGGCTTCCTCATCACCTCCGCCACCATGCAGGAGATAAAGAACAGGATACAATTCACTGCTCTTTTCATAACCCGGCGGTGTGTATATCAGCATTCTGCGATTCATCCCCGTAACAGGTGAAGGATACCATACGGCTGTGACATTGCCATGAGGAACATCCCTGACACCGATAACATTGTCAACCCATTCTCCCGGTATCATCAATCGGCTTTCAATATAGGAACCATCCCGGACAACCACATTGTTATTGGGATCGAGCATTTTAACTCCATCAACAATATAAGTATATACATACATATCTGACGCAAGTGGACCGGTTTTTACTTCGAATAATCCTGTATCATTCCTTGTCATTTCAATATTTGCTATAGGATCCTCAAATGTTCCTCTTACTGTAACTTTTTTGGCTTCAGGTGCATATAATCTGAATATAACCGATTTATCCTTTTTTACTTCCGGGGAAACCACCGGATTGGGACCTTGCTGTGCTGCCAGGTTATAACTTGATAGCCACAGCCCACATGCAAGAAATAAAATGATTTTGCTGATAATTTGTTTACTTTTCATTATTTATTGAGATTAGATATAATTACTTGGGAATAATTGTAACAATAACCCTCTTGTATCTTGATAAAGGCGGGTTTCCTTTATCTGTGACTTTTAATATGAAATGAACAGTCTGGGAGCTTGTAACTTCAGGAGCCCTTATTGTATGTACGTTATAAAGATTTTCAGCACGAGGCGCGAAACTCACTACATCCTTATAAGTTCCTGCCTCTGGGTACTGAAACCACCAGTAGCTGAGGTTATCGCCGTCAGGGTCATAAGATCCGTCAGCATCAAGCTTGAAAATATCTCCTGATTTTACCGTAAACTCTTCCGGCTGGTTTACTACGGCCACCGGTGGATGATTTGCCTCATCAAATGATAAGGTACACCAGTCCATGCGTGCAGCAAAGTCATTCTGAAAATCTTCTCTCCAGCGCCACAGGGTTACATGATTTCCGGTATATGTTGCAGTATCCCGCCGGATGGCCCTCCCGTATTCATTGGGAATACGCGGGGTGAATTTATCATCTGTGTTTGTCCAGATAGGCCTTGTTTCCGGTTCAAGGGGAACTCCGCCTGTAAACATCGGATTTACCCTTTCTGCAGGGGGTTCAGGCTTATATAGTTCGTAACGGCCTCCCCAACTGCCCCAATCAGGATTAGCGGGATCATTAAGTCTGTTTTGTATCAGCATCAGCCATGAGGGTGTATCGCCCTCCATCCCATAAGCCACATCAGGATAAAGAGCTCCCAGCGGGCCATGACCCTGCTGTATATTTTCGGCCAGCCAGCTGTTACTGATAACTTCATTATTTATTCCCGGCACTACCCTGTTGATGGC
>CAZTXH010000415.1:0-2202 GCA_964617415.1 uncultured Rikenellaceae bacterium
GAGTATTAGGGCCGGAGTTTCCACTGATATCAAGAGTACAATTATGGTATATCAAAACGATACTTTTGAAGATTGAGAAGGACAAACCTGCAACAAAAACACGGCAACTTGTATTTGAATCTCTGAAGCGGCTTGAAAAAGAAAAAGGAGCAACATCGCTGAAGATCTCGATTGATGTTGATCCGTATTAGTAACGGTATGACGGTGTGGCGGTATAATGGTGAGACACATCGGGAGAATTCACAGTTCAAAATGGGTACGGGAATGTAAAAAGATACTAAATTTGAAAAAAATATACATGAAGATTGAAGTCTCCAATGGTGAAATAATTGATAAGCTTACCATCCTCCAGATCAAGCTAGGAAGGATAAAGGATAAAAATAAGCTAGGGAATCTTAAAAAGGAATTTGATGAACTTAGTAAGAGAGCTTCCTCAATAATGTCGACTTCCGATCCCCTGTATAAGGCTCTGTATGAGATTAATTGTGAGCTGTGGGACATTGAGGATCATATCCGTAATCTGGAACGTGAGAAAAACTTCGGAGAAGATTTTATCGCTACAGCCCGTTCAGTATATCTTAAGAATGATAAGAGAGCCGAAATCAAACGTCAGATAAACATTAATACTTCCTCAGGTCTAATTGAAGAGAAATCATACCAAAAATACTGAAATGCATCTTCTTGTTATAAGGACATCCTCAATGGGTGATGTTGCTCTGGTTTCACCCGTTTTGACTTCCTTCAGAAAGAAATACCCTGAAATATCGGTCACAATGGTGACAAAACCGGCTTATGCAATGTTTTTTACCCCTATGGAAGGCCTGAATATCCTTGCACCGGATCTTAAAAACAGACATAAAGGCTTGGTTGGTTTAATCAGGCTTTACCGTGACATAATCAAAGAGGATAAGATAGATTATATTATTGATCTTCATAATGTTATCAGATCATGTATCCTTAGGTTTTTATTCAGATTATCAGGCATCCGTTCATCAGTTATTGACAAAGGGAAAGCTGAGAAAAGACATGTTATTAAGGGAAAGATTCGCAAACCACTGAGACATACTGTAGAGAGGTATTGTGATGTCTTTCGCAATGCCGGCTTCCCCCTTGAACCTGAAAAAGGTCCGGTATTAAAATTTTCCTCGGGAATACAGGAAAAGTTGACAGGAGTCAGAGTTATCCCCGGTGTTATTAATATTGGCATTGCACCGTATGCAAAGCATGAACTCAAGATGTGGCCGGAAGCAAACATGATCAGGCTCCTTGAGCTTATATCGGAAAAGCATAGTGTAAAATACTGGTTATTCGGTGGAATGGAGGATTCAGTCAGACTGCACAATTTTCATGAGCAGGTGCCCGGATCAACCATAGTTTCAGGAAATTTGAACCTGGCTGAAGAGCTTGAATTTATGGGGACTCTTGATTTCATGATCTCAATGGACTCTTCAAATATGCATATGGCAGCGCTGGGCGGAACAAAAGTAATATCAATCTGGGTGGCCACTGATCCCATAACAGGTTTTGGAGCATGGCAACAACCCGAAGAGTATTCAATAAGAATTCCTGCTGATGAGCTTACCTGCCGCCCATGTACAGTATACGGAAAGGGAAAATGCAGGCGGGGTGACTTTGCATGTATGAACTGGCTCACACCGGAAAAAGTGTATGAAAAGATAATAAATCTGAAATTACTATAACTTATTGTAAGTTTTAACAAAGAATGGCCTTTGAGTACCTTTGTGTGTACTTTGTGTCCTTAGTGGTGAAAAATCTAACCACAAAGAACACAAAGGCATGTCACGAAGGAGCACAAAGGTTTTATAAAATTAATACGATGCAGATTGAAATTTTCTTAAAACGGATTATAAATCAAGTCATCCTGATATTGATTTTCGGATTTATATTATCAGGTTGTTCTGATCAAAAGAATGAAAATGTCTTCGATCCCGTTGAACTGGTGAATCCTTTGATGGGTACCGATTCAGACTTCTGGTTATCACATGGCAACACATACCCGGCTATTGCATTACCATGGGGAATGAATTTCTGGACACCCCAGACAGGTATCATGGGTAATGGCTGGGCTTATACATATGATGCTAATAAGATCGTGGGAATCAAACAAACCCATCAACCAAGTCCCTGGATCAATGATTATGCGGCGTTGGAAGCTGCTGGAATCAGCCGCAAGGCCGTTGC
>CAZTXH010000416.1:0-2191 GCA_964617415.1 uncultured Rikenellaceae bacterium
CTTAATCCCGGTAGTATAATACAATCGTGACTAAATAGTAATTCCCGTATGAAAGCTGTAATATCCATCTGTTACTGTATCATCACAAAAATAATAAAATCTTTTATACTTAACAGAGAAAATGAATGCCAGGTTTCAGTATGGATTGCTGATGTACTTGTTTATAAGCCGGATTAAGTTATAAGCATAAATTAATTATCTTCGTAAGTTCAGAAATAACTGCTTCTGATGAGAGATATTCAAATGGTTGACCTCAGAGTCCAGTATGAAAAACTTGGATCTGAAATTGATGCTTCGATTAAAAATGTACTTAATACGACAGCATTTATTAAAGGCCCTGAAGTTGGAATATTTGAGAATGGACTTCAAGAATACCTGGGAGTCAATAAGGTTATTTCATGCGGTAACGGAACAGATGCTCTTCAGATAGCCCTGATGACTCTTGGACTGAAGCCCAATGATGAGGTCATAACATCAAATTTCACATTCATCTCTGCAGCGGAGGTGGTTGCCCTGCTCGGCCTCAAATTGATCCTGGTCGATCCCGATCCGTATACATACAATATAACTACTGAGGCAGTAAGAAAAGTTATAACACCAAGAACAAAAGCCATAATACCTATCCATCTTTTCGGTCAGTGTGCCGATATGGAGAACATTATGAAAATAGCCAGAGAAAATGATATTTATGTTATTGAAGACTCAGCACAGGCTACCGGAACTGATTTCATTTTCTCAGATGGTATACATAAAAAAGCAGGGACATTGGGAATTATTGGAACTACTTCATTCTTTCCATCCAAAAATCTTGGATGTTTTGGTGATGGAGGTGCTATTCTGACTAACGACGAAGTATTGGCAAAAAAGGCCAGAAGCATTGCCAACCATGGAATGAAGGTAAAATATCATCATGACGATATAGGGATAAATTCAAGACTCGACACTATACAGGCAGCAATACTGAATGTAAAATTGAAATATCTTGACCGGTTCAACGATGCTAGAAGATCTGCTGCTGACTTTTATGATAAGGCTCTTGCAGGATGCAAGTCAATAACACCTCCCGGAAGATCGGTATTTTCAACACATATCTTTCATCAATATACCATCAGGGTAGGAAATGGATTAAGAGATGAATTGAGAAATTATCTTGCCTCCATAAAAATACCATCAATGGTCTATTACCCTCGCCCTTTACATATCCAGGATGCATATCGTTATCTTGGATATACCAATGATGATTTCCCTGTAACATCATCATTATGCAAAGAAGTACTTTCTTTACCTATGCATCCCGATATGGAGCAGGAACAGCTTGAATATATTACCCACAATATTTTAAAATTCTTCGAAACAAAATGACCATGGAGAAGGAATATTTTGCACATGAAACAGCTGTCATTGATGAGGGCAGTAAAATTGGAAAAGGGACAAAGATCTGGCATTTCAGTCATATTATGACCAATTCAGAGATAGGCGAAAACTGTAATATAGGACAGAATGTTTTGATCTCCTCAAATGTTAAACTTGGTAAAAGTGTCAAGGTCCAGAATAATGTTTCGGTATATACCGGTGTCATCTGCGATGATGATGTATTCCTGGGACCATCGATGGTATTTACAAATGTCATTAATCCCAGAAGTGCAATTGTAAGAAAGGATAACTACCTTACAACCATTGTAGAAAGAGGTGCAACAATAGGTGCAAATGCTACTATTCTCTGTGGTATTATAATAGGCAGATTCGCTTTCATTGGTGCAGGTGCTGTTGTCACACGCGATGTAAAGCCATATTCCCTTGTTGTAGGGAATCCGGCAAGGCATACAGGGTGGATGAGTGAATACGGACATAAGCTCTTCTTTGATGAAAAGGGCTTTGCTATATGTCCAGAAAGTGGCGACAGATACAGACTTGAGCATGGAGTAGTAACAAAAATAATTTAGTAATTTAAGGTTCCAAAAACAATAATGGATACAACTCTAAAAAACTTCGGATTAATAGGTGTGGCGGGATTTATAGCTGTTCGTCATCTTAAAGCCATAAAGGATACAGGTAATAATCTACTTGCAAGCCTCGACAAATTTGACAGTGTAGGTATTATTGACAACTATTTCCCGGAAAGTGATTTCTTCGTTGAATTTGAACGATTCGACAGGCACTTTGAAAAATTAAAAAGAGGAGGTACAAAAAT
>CAZTXH010000417.1:0-2187 GCA_964617415.1 uncultured Rikenellaceae bacterium
ATTATGGACCATCTCTTCCTTAAACATGTAAGCGCCGGTCTTCTCAGATTTCAACATTTTGATACACTTTGTAAAGAGCCTGCCTTTTCCTGCTTTTAGTGTAGCAACAACTTTCTTTGCCATAATATTATAATCTTTTTACTTTATCTCCCTGTGTATGGTGTGTTTTTTCAGTACAGGATTATATTTCCTTCTTTCTAGCCTGTCAGGACTATTTTTCTTGTTTTTTGTTGTGATATATCTTGACATCCCGGGCAGTCCGCTATCCTTATGTTCGGTACATTCCAGGATCACCTGCTGTCTGTTACCCTTAGCCTTCTTTGCCATTGTCAGTTGTTATTAATAATTCGTAATATAGCCTTTTTCCTTAGCCTCTTTGAGTGCTGTTGAGAGACCTTTCTTGCTGATGGTCCGTATACCGGCAGCTGATACTTTAAGTGATATCCATCTCTTTTCATCCGGCAGATAATATCTCTTTTCAAAAAGGTTGGGATAGAATTTCCTTTTAGTCCTTTTTTTCGAGTGAGAAACATTATTGCCTACCGTCACTTTTTTCCCGGTAATCTGACAAATATTTGCCATTGATGTTTATTTTACAATTCCGAAATATTATTTTTTAAACGAAGCGCAAAATACGTGATTTTTATCGGATTGGCCAAATATTTCAATCACTTTTTTACATCTCATCCTGTTTTATCTGAGTGTTCCTTTTTTATTTTATGCCAGAGAAGGCTGAGCGCTGCGTTTGAAAACCTTGTGATATTTGTCATTCTGTCATATCCGAAAAGATGTTTTTCGGCAATTGTGTTTTTTTTCGATGCTACAGCTATCCATAATGTACCTGCAGGTTTATCTGATGTCCCTCCATCGGGGCCTGCAATACCTGATGTTGCAATGCAGAAATCAGTATGCATAAGCTCCCTGGCTCCTTCTGCCATACTTATTACAACCTCCTCACTTACGGCTCCGGATTTCTCCAGTAATCTTTGCGAAACCTTTAATAAATCCTTCTTAATATTGTTATCATATGCTATTACAGATCCTCTGTAATAATCAGAACTTCCCGGGACAGTGGTCAGCAAGTGAGCTATTTTACCGCCTGTACAACTCTCTGCAGTACAAAGAGTCTGTTTTCTCTCCCTGAGCAGCATACCTACAGCAAACTCCAGGGGCTCCTCGTTTTCGCCGTAAATAAGATACGGAATAGTATCATAAAGTTTTCTGACCTGTGCATCAACCTTTTCTTGAAGCAACTCCATATCTTCTCCGCTTGCTGTAAATCGAAGTTTTATAATACCATGGTCAGGCAGGTATGCCAGGTGGATTTCTCCGGGCAGAGACTCCTCAAAATCTGTGAGTTTTTCAGCCAGTCTGGCTTCGGGCAAACCATAAGTCATTATATTTCTGTGAATTAAATTCTGTAAATTAAAGCGATCATTTAGATAAGGAATGACATGTTTTGTCATTATGTATTGCATCTCGTATGGTATACCAGGCATTGAGATGAATACCTTTCCCTCCTTTTCAAACAACATACCCGGTGCTGTTCCCCTTATATTCTTGAGAACTTTACAGCTTGCCGGCACCTCTGCCTGTTTCCGGTTATTTTCGTTCATGGGGATACCACGTCTGTTCATCATTTCTTCAATCATGGCAAGCACTTTCTTGTCAATAATCAGATTAGTTCCGAAAAAGTCGCACAGTGTCTGTTTGGTAATATCATCGCTGGTTGGTCCGAGTCCTCCCGTTATGATTATAATGTCCGATATGGATTCGGCATTCTTAAGTGCTTCAAGAATATCATCACGAAGATCATGAACAGAGCTAATGCCATTAACATCAAATCCAAGATTACTTAAGTGTTTACCTATCCAGGCCGAGTTTGTGTCAATGGTCTGACCTATAAGTATTTCATCACCAATAGTAATAATATGTGCTTTCATATTAAAAATAGTATTTAATCATTTTTGTATCACATAAGAACCAAATGTAATAAGAATAGACGGATAAGACAGTTACAAATAAGCGGATTTATATAGGCAGTGTATAAAAGTCCGAAATAAACCGGCAGTTGATAGATTATTTGAATTATATTTGTCGATATTCAGTCTTGTGAAAGGGTATATATATTAGCGGGAGTAGCTCAGTGGTAGAGCATCAGCTTCCCAAGCTGAGGGTCGCGGGTTC
>CAZTXH010000418.1:0-2170 GCA_964617415.1 uncultured Rikenellaceae bacterium
AATCAGTATAGAAGTCTTTATTTTCATAATCAATACACCAAATTTATTAAAATATTATGAATTTCTTAACTTCATCATAATGAATCAGGTAAAATAGCCGGACTGATTCATGGTAAAGCTCTTCTCATGATCTTATCAGGTATTATCTAAACAATAATCATATCCTTATCCCTATAACCAGTATATCATCCGTCTGCTCTTCATTATTTATCTCACGCCATCTTTCAATCTCCTCATATAACCTGTCACCTTGTTCAGGCATTGGCAAATCCTGTATTTTCAGCAGGAGACTTTTTAGCCTGCCGGATTGGTATTTTTTATGATTGCTACCCCCAAATTGGTCTGTATAACCATCAGATAATAAGTATATTGAGTCTCCTATTTTTACAGGAATAGTATTGGATAGATACCCCTGATCATCAATTTCTCCGTACCTCTTCCTGAAATTACCTGGCCTGTATTCATTTAGTTGTCTGTTTTTAAGGTGATATAAAGGATTTCCGACACCCGTAAAGCTGAGTTTCTGGTTCTTCATATCCAGTTTGCATAGAGCAATGTCCATGTCATCCTGTATACCTGTCTTTTCCCTTTCCTGTTTAAGGAATTTATGAATTCGTGAATACAAGTGTTCGAGTATCGCAGGAGGATCTTTGAGTTTCAACTCATTAACAGCTTGGTCGAGAATACCATATCCGATTGTACTCAAAAGAGCTCCCGGGATACCATGTCCTGTACAATCGGCAGCAGCAAATATTATTGTGTGATCCAGCTTGCTGAAGAAATAGAAATCCCCGCTTACAATATCTTTAGGTTTAAATAATATAAAACTGTCAGGAAAGCATTCTCTTATATAAAGGTTATCAGGTAAAAATGATTCCTGGATATGCTGTGCATATTTATAACTGGATTCAATTTCCTTCACTGCTTCTTCTATTTTCCTGTTTCTTGCTTCAACCATATCTTCCACACCGGGAGATAATGATACCAGTTTTCTTATCTGGATGTTCATTTTCTCTGTTTCATCCAGTATTCTTTGAATACTGCTTAATGGTTTTATTGCATAGGGGAGCTTGCTGATCTTTTCCAGGCTGACATGAACCGCTTCATAATCGACATCGTGAAGTAAAGCCGGAATTAATCTTACCAGTTCACGGTCTTTTTCTTTTTCCGACTCGGAAAGATCCTCATAAGGTATGATCGCAGGATGTGTTTTTTTGCGCTCATCTTTGACTTTTCCATGTATCCACCCATGTAATATCTTGTCCCAGCACCACCTGATATGTTCAACTCTGGCCATTGTTTCTATTTCATCATCATTCAGATGAAGGATAGATGGCCTGTATCCTTTTTTCACAGGACGTATCTTATAGCCGACAGATAATAATTTAGTAGGTATCTGAAAAGCATTGTCGAGATTCGAATGTTTGATTTCCTCAGGGAGATCATCAAAATCTGCAACATTATTTTGTACATCTCCTGTTGAGTGAAGCCATGAAAAATAAGTACTTTTGGTTGATCCTGAATTTCTTTTGCTTATTTCATGCTGATACCTGGAATGAATTGCCCTGGCAAATTTCAGGACAACATTTTCGCTTATCTCTGATATTTCTTCAGGTCTTATAATCTCGTAACCAGCCTTTTTTAATGCAACAGGGATCAAGTGGTTAAGTTCTATGTAGAAACGTTTCCTTGTCTCAGGAAGATTTTTAAACAAAACATCGGATAATGATTTATCCCTAATACAATCTGAGTTGTAGTCTACAGCCGCAAGAGTTTCAAGATCCCTGTAAGGTATCAGGCATGTCCTGCAAAAATCTTTATAGAGTTTTATTAGAAGATTCAGTGATTTCAGTTTCTCCGGGATGTTCCCGGAATATGTATACCATGGTGATTTTTCCGGTTCCGTAAGTTTATCAAACTCCTTTCTGAAGTTATATGATGAAGTATGGAGGTGTTTTGTGCGCTGTATATCTTTATACAGATATTCAGCTATCTGATCGATAAAGATCACTTTATATTCATTCCAGTTTTCATAGATCTTCCGTTTCAGCGAGTTATCAGGTGAATAGACAATCTCCTGCCAGGCTTGGACTTTACTGTCATCAGCCGGTTCTATCATTCTATTTGTTTTACGGAACCTTTTCCGATAATCAATCTAACTCCTTTGATG
>CAZTXH010000419.1:0-2167 GCA_964617415.1 uncultured Rikenellaceae bacterium
GCTTGTAAGTGAATTATACCTTACTGCATGGAAATCGGGATGTAAAGGTGTAACTGTTTATCGCGAAGGATCAAGAAATGGAGTGTTGTTGACAGGAAAGCCAGAGACAAGGACTGAAAGACCAAAACGACCAAAAGTACTCGATTGCGATGTGATACGATTTAATATTAATGAGGATAAATGGGTGGCATTCGTGGGATTAAAAGATAAACGGCCTTATGAAATATTTACCGGCCTGGCTGATGAGGAGATATTTCCGATACCAATAACTATCGTGAAGGGGCAGATAATAAAAGTGAAGAGTGAAAACAGTAAAACCAGGTATGACTTTCAATATACCGATAAATATGGGTATAAAAAGATAATTGGAGGTCTCTCTCATATGTTCAAACCAGAATTCTGGAATTATGCAAAACTGATATCAGGAGTATTAAGACACGAAATGCCCATTGCCAATGTAGTAAACCTTGTACAATCTTTAAAGCTCGATAGCGAATCAATAAATAACTGGAAAAACGGGGTTGAACGTGCATTGAAAAAATATATTCCTAACGGGACAAAAGCCAAAGGCAAGTGTAGTGAGTGTCATTCAGAAAATCTGGTATACGAAGAAGGGTGTCTTATTTGTAAGGATTGTGGTTCATCAAAATGCGGATAAACATTTATCCTATCTTTCAGCCCTGATCAAGCCCTTGCGAAGCCAGGGCTTTTTTATTTTCTTATCATAATAAAAGATCATATAACCCCAGGAGGGGCTGACACGAAACCCTCTGTTTTGAAGCAACCGGGTAAAATCCTCCTCATCCCTGGCCTTATGATAGGTACATATTGCAATTTTCAGTTTCCTTTTTCCTGATAGCAGATCTGATGCACCGTCAAGTACCTTCTGTTCATTACCATCAACATCGATCTTCAGCAAGGTAATATCACTGTGAGTTCGAATCAGACTATCCAGGGTAATGTGACTATCATTATCAATATCTGAAACGAGCCTTTCAATTATCTCCACTTTATCTTTCCATGGAGAAAATGTGGTGTTAAGAGCCCTGATCCATTCTTTATCATATTCCACGAGATATATTTTTTTTACTTTTTCAATAATAGATAAAGAGAAATTTCCTTCCGCAGCTCCAATATCAGCAATAACATCATCCGGTCCGATCCTGAAATCTTCTGAAAGATATCTGTGAGGACTCTGGATATCCTGTTCTCTTGAGAGATCTGCATAAGCTCTCTGTATCCTTTTTTTTGTCCATCGTTTTATGAAATATAGCCTCTTATCATCCTGCATAATATAATGAAGCCCGGTGGAGGCATCTGTATGAATCTCAATAAGCTTCGGTGAATAATCCAATGAGAACGGGTATGGAAATATGGTTAGAGGATTTGTTTCAAGATATCTCAAAACTTCCTCTTGTTCTTCATTGATCTCATCAGGGGGTAGTGATGAATAATAGTCAATAATTTTTTTTCGTAGATTCTTTTTAAGAATACGTGTTCTTATTGGTTTTGGAACAATTACACGATATATCTGAAATAGAAATGAGTTCATTATTGTTAGTTATCACTCTGTTTATTGTGTCATTCCGATCCCGAGTACTCGGGAGAGGAATCTTGTTTATTTTATTACTCCAAGTTCTTTTCCAATCTTCTCAAAAGCATTAATAGCTTTATCGAGATGTTCCTTTTCGTGAGCTGCTGATAGCTGGACTCTTATCCTTGCCTCACCCTTCGGAACGACAGGATAATAAAATCCAATGACATAAATATCTTCTTCCAGGAGTCTTGCTGCAAAATC
The DNA here is from genome assembly GCA_964617415.1 of uncultured Rikenellaceae bacterium. Classification (GTDB taxonomy): domain Bacteria; phylum Bacteroidota; class Bacteroidia; order Bacteroidales; family VadinHA17; genus LD21. The sequence goes on from CAZTXH010000419.1 coordinate 1,799, forward strand.
CTGTGATAGCTTGGCATCATATAGCATCACGGCACAGATAGCTGATTTTGTGGGCTTTATGTCAAATCCAAGATTAGTCATCCTGCTGATAAAATATTCAGAATTTCTGTGAAGCTTATCCTGAAGGCTGTTTGTTTCTGTCATCATCTCAATCATCTTAATACCAGCGGCAACAACCATAGGAGGTATTGAGTTAGAAAAAAGATATGGTCTTGATCTTTGTCTGAGAAGCTCAATGATCTGTTTCCTTCCTGTTGTATATCCGCCAATAGCCCCGCCAAATGCTTTTCCGAGGGTTCCTGTTATTATTTCAACCTGTCCCATGATATTGAAAACTTCTGTTACCCCTCTTCCTGTCTCACCCACAAC
>CAZTXH010000420.1:0-2123 GCA_964617415.1 uncultured Rikenellaceae bacterium
TTTTATCACACTTGACTGGCCTATGCTTGAAATGAAAAGTATCCTTCGAAGGGCAGGTACCCTTCTTGGTGTTTCAACAAATACTTTTAGAGGCAATGAAGAGGACCTCATTACTATTAAAAAAATCCTTGAAAACTTAAAGATTAAAGGGATGATAGTTATTGGGAACAAACAGAGCTATGATTATGCAAAAAGGTTGGTAGAAGAAATAAATATCCCAATTATTGGAATTCCCGCGGACCTAAATTGCAACCTCCCCGGAACAGACTGGGTTGTGGGCATGGATTCAGCCCTTAATGATCTTCTTAGAGGAATAGACAGGGCTGCTGATGCCGCCCATGTAAAGGGGAAGATAAATATCATTCATATCAAAGGTGAATACTGCAACTGCGGTATCAGATCAGCCGCCCTAGCGGGAGGAACGGAAAGTATAATTATCGAAGATGGAAATAATGTAAATAGCAGAGCAGAGGACTTTAAAGTATTAATCAGAAATAAAATACATGAAATAAAAAAAATGATGGATTTGGGTAAAAGTTTTGCCACAATCATCTTTTTCTCAAAGCAGTCTGAATATGAAGTTAACTCTATTGAAATAATAAAAGAGTCGATTTTAAATGCAGGAATTAATCAGGAAATAAGTGTTATTTCTTTTGAAACTTCATATGGTGGTATTGTTCCTACAGCATTTGACAGAGTACTCGGCAAACGGCTAGGGGAACAGGCGTTTATGTCTCTTCTCAACAAAATAGAAAAAAAAGATCCGGAAATGTCTATTGTCGGGATAAGGGGGAAAAACATTGAAGAAAACGCATATAAGCAATGCAGTGTTTCTTCAGACTGCCGATGTCCCACAGATATTGAGTCAGAGCTTGAAAACTGTATTGACTTGATGTCAATACCCAGCGATAAATGCATTGGCCTGGGGGGAGATGTAATCTGGAAAGATGTCAGGAATAGTGAGAGCTGGAGAGGTATATGGCGATGTAAAAAATGCGGATATAAACAGGAATTCCAAACCGCCTCAGGTAATACTTATTGTATTCATTGTGAAAATGATAAATGTAATAACTATGGATACATAAGGGTATCCCGCCGGCTTTAATTGTTAATGGGACGGTATCTGATGCACATTGGCAATCTCCGATTCCGGTCACATGAAAAGAGAGAAATCAATAAGAGAGGAGATCAAAAAAAGGGGACAGGCAATATCGTGAGAATTCCCGTCCCCATTTGACACCCTATTGTCAACTCACTTTATCTTCTTGGCGTCTTTTTTTTCTTTGGGCGGTTTTTCATTGGCTTGCTGCCTAGGAACACAACCGCATCCGCAGTCTTTATTTTTACCTGACATATTTATCACCTCCTTTCCTGTTAAGCGATTAAGCAACAACTTAAATAAGTAGACAAAAAAATTTACCCCTTCATTGACTCCAATTCATTTATCCTCTGTCTTACAGAAGTAAGTTCATTTTTTAATTCTTCTTCATATCTTTTTATGGAACTCAGTCTTGATCTGTTCGGGTCATATTTTTGAAAATCACCGGCTCCACTGCATCCGCATGTGCAGACTTCATTTAATAATTGGCGGCAATTTTCCATGGCTTTTTCATCTATTGAGTATGGTATCCAGTATCCCTTCCTCTCGCTTCTGACAAGGCCTGCCTGTTTCAATATTTTAAGGTGCTGGGATACAGCCGCAGGCGTAATGCCTATCTCAGTTGAGATATCCTTTGCACCCAGAGGGCCTCGGGTTTTAAGCAACTCGATTATTTTTACGCGTGTTTCCACGCTTAACACTTTGAATATCTCGGAAGGTTCAATGCTCATAATGTGAAAACCTTTTTATTAAGTAATTAAGCAATATCTTAATCACTTATTTGCAGGTTGTCAAGTAAAATCTTTATCTTCAATATGTGATTTCAATACCTCACAGGATTTACAGACTTCCATCTTTTGTTTCCAGTCCTTATGGACAATCCCTTCACAAATGGTGCCATTTATGAACCAGCATAAGTTTCCAGTTTTGAACTCCCAGGCAGGACATTGTTTTTTAAGATCAATCGGGCACTTTTTAATAACCCAGCACGGTTTCTGTTTGTTTTTCAAGGCCCTTTTTTTTG
>CAZTXH010000421.1:0-2121 GCA_964617415.1 uncultured Rikenellaceae bacterium
GTTGCCGGACATTCACTCGGTGAATTCTCTGCTCTTGCTGCCTGTAAAACACTTTCATTTGAAGATGGTCTGCTCCTTGTATCAAAGAGAGCTGCTGCCATGCAAAAAGCTTGTGAATTTGTTCCTTCTGCCATGGCAGCTGTCATTGGTGCTGACGATAAAATGGTCGAGGATATCTGTGCTTCCTTAGATGATATTGTTATTCCTGCAAATTACAACAGTCCCGGACAGATAGTTATTTCAGGATCAAACGAAGGAATCAACAGGGCAATTAATATACTCAGGGAAAAAGGAGTTAAGCGTGCAATCCGGTTAGCAGTAAGTGGTGCCTTTCATTCTCCTTTGATGGAACCGGCAAGAAGAGAACTGGAGGAAGCAATAAGAAATACAAATTTCAGTGCACCTATGTGTCCTGTTTATCAGAATGTTACAGCCAGACCCTCCGTTGATTCGGACATTATCAAAGATAATCTTGTTGCCCAGCTTACCTCACCTGTTCTGTGGACACAACTCATAAGAAACATGATAACTGACGGTGCTACATCATTTACCGAAGTGGGTCCCGGAAATGTCTTGCAGGGATTAATTAAAAAAATAGACAATGATATTTTAACTGAAGCAGCTCTGTTTGAATAATAATGAGCTTTAGTTTAAAGGCTTCATTATCGCTCCTTTATGCTTTTTACCATCAATCATTATTTCAAGGGGATTTTTAAAGTTTACGTGCCTGATGTATTCATCTTCATATATAGCCTTCATACTATTAAGGTATACAACATCATAAAAACCCTCTTTTATGTAAGGATTAATTGTAAAATACCCTACTCTGAATGAAGTGAGGTTCTGAAAGAAATGTGTACCCCGACTCGGATCGATCCTATAATTCTCAAGGCCTGATTCAATAATTATCCTTGCTGCAGATATCTGGGTCCACTTAACAGGTATTCCGAGCCATGGATCTTTTGATCCCCAACGGCCAGGTCCTACCAGTACATAGCCCTTCGACTCATTAACAAACCCGGTATTTATTGTTTCAACAATATCTGCAATTTTTTTATTTATGGCAGCATTGAAGTTTTCCGGTTTTACATATACCAGATCATGAATCCCTTTGAAAACACCATGTCCTAAGGCTGATTCTGAGAAAATTACTGTATCCTCTTCTCTGATATTGTCAAGATTGATACTATAAGTTTCATCAGAGTGTACTATTGGCCTTATCTGCAAAAAGTTAAATATCATTGGTGTTCCCGGAGGTGTTTCCAGATTAACAGCAAATTCTATTTCAATAGGATTATTCATCTCCTTCTGTCCAAGCTCAAGAAGTGTTGTAAGTATTTCAGCCAGAGGGAAGGATCCATGTTGCAGTATGCTGGAGAAAGTTATAACTCTCTTACCTGGTCGAATTATACCATCGTAAAGCATATTATTCTCATAATCAAAAGTTGAAGCTACCAGCTTCATTGCTGCGTCATTATTAGCATCCTTTATATCAATCCGTGAAATATTTACTCCGTCATCGGTAGATGGCACAAAACTTTCAACATCTAGATCTAAAGCCCGGAACTCTTTTTGGGTATCCTTAAGTGCAGACTCAGGAGATGATAACTGTAGAATCTTTTTAGGTACTTTAGGACAGAATCGTAATGAGATACCTCCATCAACAATCAGCTTGCCAAGTCCAAACGCAATATGAGCTATACCATCTTCAACTTTTTCAGAACCTATCGGATAATAGTTAATTGACTGGGCAACACCAGAAAGGGTCGGGTAAAATATATCACCATGTCTGTTACCACATACCTCCTGAAGGACAATACCCATTCTCTCTTCATCAATTACATTTGATGTTGCCATCATATATGCTTTGCTGGCTTTGTAATAAACAGATGCATATACTTCTTTAATTGCATCGGAAAGCAATTTCACCATCTCTCTATTATCCGCAAGTCTTGGTATCATATAGGTTGAATACACGCCTGCAAACGGCTGATACTGCGAGTCTTCAAGCTTACTCGAAGATCTTATTGCAATGGGATGACTTGTTGAAACTTCCAGAAATGCATAGAAATCCTGATACACTCTTCCGGGTAACTCAGCATTTATAAACCTGTTAAGTAT
>CAZTXH010000422.1:0-2121 GCA_964617415.1 uncultured Rikenellaceae bacterium
CCTACTATACTGGACCTTATGATTGATGAGAAAAGCGGTGTGGCCCCTTTTAATAATATGAGTTTTGCTGTTATTACCCTTTTTATTATGCTGCTGCTGCACAGATTTCTAGTTGGGATATGGAAGTCCACTCTGATTATCTGGGCCCTAGTTATCGGCAGTCTTGTTTATCACATTATTTTCCCTGTCAACATTCCCGAATATATTTCAAGCGGTCATTCAGTGTGGTTTGACTTTTTTTGGGCGAATATAAACACGCGGCTATCTCTTCAGCCCGGTGTCTTCATATCATTTCTATTCTGTTTTATCGCCCTGATAATAAACGATCTGGGCTCCATACAGTCGGTAAATGAATTACTTGAGATCCCTGACGCGGAAACACGCATAAAGAGGGGAATAACCATAACCGGATTAGCAAATATGGCTTCAGGATTTTTTGGAGTAATAGGGCTGGTCAATTATTCCATAAGTCCCGGAGTTATTTTATCGACTGGTTGCGCGTCCCGTTATACCCTTATCCCAGCGGCCATTATAATGCTGATACTTTCTTTTTTGCCTGCTGCAACCGGTTTCATCGGGAGTGTGCCGGCCGTTATCATAGGTTCAGTGCTGGCATACGTCATGACTTCCCAGATAGCAGCCGGACTGATCGTGGCCTTTAAAAATGTGAATGGAGAAGGGTTCAGGTTCGAAAACGGTATGGTAATCGGTCTATCCATTTTCCTTGGAACCATAGTAGCCTTTATGCCTTCAACAGTCATCAATGACCTACCCGTTTATCTCAGGCCTATCATGGGAAACGGCTTCGTGGCAGGTGTAATCAGTTCGATACTGATTGAGAAATTGATGTTTTACATGAAAAGGTGATTAAAAGGAGGACCCCGGTGTGTCATTGAGAATAAACGAGATCTTTTACAGCATACAGGGTGAATCATCATTCGCTGGAAGGCCCTGTGTATTCGTTCGTCTCACAGGCTGCAATCTCAGATGCTCCTATTGTGATACACAATACGCCTACAACGAAGGTAAAACGATGTCCTTAGATGAGATAATAATCCGTGTGAAGGATTATAATTGTTCCCTTGTGGAGGTGACAGGCGGAGAGCCCCTGTTGCAAAAAGAAACCCCCCTCCTGGTGAATTGTTTGCTTGATGCCGGATATGAGGTCCTCCTGGAAACTAACGGCACCATGGATATAAGTGTGATCGACGATCGGTGCGTAAGGATAATGGACATAAAATGCCCCTCGAGCGCCGAGACGGAAAAAAATGATCTTGATAATCTTAAAAGGCTGACCAACAGGGACGAGATAAAATTTGTTATAGGTGATCTGCGTGACTATGAATTCGCCAAAGAGATATTATCGATGATGGAACCGGAACCATCCGCAAGAATAATGGTGCATTTTTCACCCTCATTCGGAAGACTTGATCCGAAAAAACTGGCTGGGTGGATATTGAATGATAATCTTAATGTGAGGTTGCACCTGCAACTCCATAAATATATCTGGGAACCCGAGCGAAGAGGGGTATAGATTTATAAAGGCTCAGGGCACAAGGCGCAGGGCGCAAGGTAAAACATAGTTGACTCAAAGGATTCTTAAATGATTAATTTTATTACTGATTTCAATCATCCCGAAAAAATAGATGACGACTCATTATGGTTTTTGTTTCATGAACAAAAGATAATTGTCCTTTCACAGGATGAAAAGATAACCATTCCTCAATATCGAAACCTGAAAAGACATGGAATAATTCCACAAAATTTTTTATATATGGGGACATATGACAATACCCATTGCTATGCTTCTGAAGTACCCACTCAGGATAAAATCCGGGGGCCCTTCTTCTCACACCCGCCACTTTCCCTTATAAATAAAATTGGTGAAGACCTTGTTCGAGTAGCTGGTCTGGCAAATCAACTCATATACTGGAACGTAAACCATCGCTACTGCGGAAAATGCGGAAGCCTTACTAAAGACAAGACCGACGAACGGGCGAAAATCTGTCCGAGCTGTGGCCAAATATATTACCCGAGATTATCTCCCGCGATAATTGTGGCGGTAACAAAGGGAGATAGCATACTTCTTGCCCACTCCAGGCGTTCTTCTTCCGGATTCTA